>JAYUYQ010000341.1:0-8280 GCA_043752435.1 Betaproteobacteria bacterium | reverse complement strand
CGGATTTCGTTTAGAATCCCGCCCCACGTGCATTAGTCAGCAAACCGGAAGTATCCACAAGTGTTCTCAGGGGATTGTCCGGGTCGGGTGTCAACCGGCGTGCTGGCAGCGCGTTGATGCAACCTGTGGCACTCAATGCCATGTTCTACCTTTAAAACCATTTGGAGAAATTCATGAGCAAAATTATCGCCGCCCTTATCGCCGCCGCTTTCGCCGCAGTCAGCTTTGGCGCAGTTGCCGCCAAGCACGAAGATGGCATGAAGAAAGATGCGCCGAAAGCCGAAGCCAAGAAAGACGCGCCGAAAGCTGAAGCCAAAAAAGACGAAATGAAAAAAGAAGTTAAAAAAGACGAAAAGAAGTAATCGTCTTTCGCTTCGAGAAGGCAGGACTTAGGTCCTGCCTTTTTTATTGAGTATTCACAAAAAAATGGCAGCCTCGACTGAGGCGGGTTTTTGTCGGGACTTACTCAATTCTGGATTTTTGTATTTCCGACACACACATGCACAAATCCCTATCTGCGGCAGCCTTGATGGCTGCCTGCCTGTCCCAGGGTCTGCCTGCCGCTGCGGCACCCTTCCGCCCTGCTGACGCTACAGTTGTACTAGAGCGCCTGCCGCTGAAAAAAAGTGACGAACGGATGCGCCTGCTGGCCGCAGATCGTGCGCTGCTCGCCGCTGCTCCGCGTGATGCCGTGCTGGCGTTCAAGGTCGCCCGCTTGTACTACGAACTGGCTGGTGAAGAGGGCGATCCACGCTACATCGGTTATGCCCAGGCGGCACTGGCACCCTGGGCCAACGATGGCGATGCACCGGTCGACATTCTCTATATGCAGGGCAAATTGTTGCAGTGGCGCCATGACTTCGAGCCGGCGCTGGTATTGTTTGGTCGTGTGCTGCAACGCGACCCCGGGCATTACGACACGCTGAGCGGACGTTCCGCGGTACTGACTGTGCTCGCTGATTACGCCGGCGCGCGGCGCGATTGCGAGCAGATGCGGGCGCGGGAAGCCGATTTGTACTGGACAAGCTGTTTGACATACATCGACGGCCAGACCGGGCTGGCCGCTGCGGCCGAGCGCACGCTGGCCGGTTTGCTGGCGCGTCCCGGCACCGGTCCTGCCGGGCAGTTGTGGTTGCTGACCCGGCTCGCCGACCTGGCCACTCGATTGGGCCGTCCGGCGGATGCCGAACGCCATTACCGGCGTGCGCTGGCGCTCGGTGTGACCAGCCAGGTCCTGCTGGCGAACTACGGTGATTTTCTGATTGACGAGGGACGTCATGCCGAGGCTGTGGCCTTGTTGCGTGACTGGACGCGCTCCGATTTGCTGTTGCTGCGCCTGACGCTGGCAGAGCAGGCGCTGGGGGCGGCCGAATTCAAGGCGCATGCACAGGTGCTGCGCGAGCGTTTTGCCGCTGCGGCACTGCGCGGCGATACGCTGCACCGGCAGGAAGAGTCGCGATTCCAGTTGCGCGTCGAGCGCAATCCGGTGCGCGCGCTGGAGCTTGCGGTCGCGAACTGGGCGATACAACGCGAACCTTATGATGCGCGCATCCTGCTTGAGGCCGCCGTTGCAGCGGGTCGTCGCGACGCCGCGCAGCCTGTGCTTGATTGGCTGGCGCAGTCGCGACACGAGGATCCGCAACTGGCGGCATTGGCCAAATCGCTCCCGGGGAATAAACCGTGAAGCGCTGGCTGCTGACGCTGCTGTTGATGCTGACGGTTGCCGCGGCGCATGCGCACAAGCCGAGCGACAGCTACCTCACCGTCAAAGCCGAAGGCGGTCAAATTGAGGGGCAGTGGGATATCGCGCTGCGCGATCTGGAACACGCGATCGGCCTCGACGCCGACGGCAACGGCGAAATCACCTGGGGCGAATTATCGGCGCGGCATAGCGATGTGGCGTCTTATGCGCTGGCGCGGCTGCAAATTGCCGCCGGTGCTGCGGCCTGCACTTTGCGGGTGACTGATCACCTGGTCGACCAGCACAGCGACGGAGCCTATGCAGTGATACGTTTCTCCGGGGAGAGTTGCCAGCCATCCGGGCGTCTGACGATCCGCTACGGCTTGTTTTTTGATCTGGATCCCACGCACCGCGGCCTGACCCGCATTGAAGCCGCTGGAGTTACGCAAACCGCGGTGTTTGCGCCGGAACGCCCGGAGCAGTCGTTTGATCTCGTTGCGCCGTCACTGCTGAACCAGATTGTTGCCTACGTGCGTGAAGGCGTGTGGCACATCTGGATCGGTTTCGACCACGTGCTGTTCCTGCTGTCGCTGCTGCTGCCGGCGGTATGGATACGGGCCGCGAAGCAGTGGCAGCCCGTCCCGCGTTTTTCGCCGGCGTTCTGGGACGTATTCCGGGTTGTAACGGCATTTACTGTCGCGCATTCGATCACGCTCAGTCTGGCGGCGCTGGAGTTGGTGTCGCTGCCGTCGCGGCTGGTGGAATCGGTCATCGCCGCCTCGGTGGTGCTGGCGGCGCTCAATAACCTGTTCCCGGTCGTTAATGAAAGACGTTGGGCGATGGCTTTTGTTTTTGGATTGATCCACGGGTTTGGTTTCGCGTCGGTGCTGACCGACCTTGGTCTGCCGCGCGATGCGTTGATATCGTCGTTGTTCGGTTTCAACGTGGGCGTTGAGTTGGGACAACTGGCGATCGTCGCCGTGTTCCTGCCGCTGGCCTTTGCGCTGCGTGCAACCGGGTTTTACCGGCGCATTGTGTTCACCGGCGGCTCAATAGTGGTGGTGTTACTGGCTGCGGTCTGGCTGGCGGAGCGGGCGCTGGATATCAAACTCCTGTCATAGGTCGTCCAGCCCGACCCTGACAAGACTTGCCTCAGTCGTGGATGTCGCGACTGTCAACAGGGGCCTGCGCACGGTCGGTCATGCCGTAATCGCGAATGATGCCGGCGACGCGCAGCCGGTAGTCGCGGAAAATCCCTTCGCGTCCACGGCCTTGGGCGCTGCGGTGCTGTTCCAGTGCGCGCCAGCGGGCGACTGCGGCTTCATCGCGGAATACCGAAAGCGATAACATTTTTCCGGGTTCGGTGAGGCTCTCGAAACGTTCAACGGAAATAAAGCCGTCGATCTGTTCCAGCAGCGGGCGCAGGCTGGCGGCGAGGTCCAGGTATTCCTGCTTGCGGCCGGCGGCGGGCCACACTTCGAAAATAATCGCGATCATGGGGGCCTCTGATTTAAAACGCAAACCGGCGCATGCCGCCGTCGACCGGCATCAGTGTGCCGGTGATGAACGACGCGAGCGGCGAGGACAGGAACACCGCCAGCGCCGCGAGTTCTTCCGGTTCGCCGTAACGGCCAACCGGAATGTCGTGCGCGGATTCCCTGGCGCGGAATTCATCCGAATATTTGCGGCGGATCTGTTCACTCATGATGCGTCCCGGCGGGATGCAGTTGACCGTGATGCCGTGTTTGCCGACTTCGCGCGACAGGCCCTTGGACCAGGCGTGCACAGCGGCTTTTGCAGGACTGGCGGCGAGCAGGGCATCGGGTTCGGATTTACCGGAGATATTGATGACGCGGCCCCACTTGCTTTTGATCATGTCGGGCAGTACGGCGTGGGTCAGTTGCCGCACGCGGGTGAAGTTCAGTGTGATCACGCTGTCCCATTCTTCCTCGGGGGCATTGATCGGAATCGCCGGACGGCTGCCGCCGGCGCTGTTGATGAGGATGTCGACATGGTCCAGCGCCTGGCGTGCAGCATCGGCGAGTCGTTGCGGCGCTCCGTCCTGCATGATGTCGGTTTCGATGATGGCAGGCGCAATACCGCCCGCTGCAATGATTTCCTGCGCCAGCACCTCGAGCAAGTTGCGCCGCCGAGCGGCGATGCACAGTTTGACGCCTTCGCCGGCAAGCATTTTGGCAATGGCGCGGCCAATGCCCTGGCTGGCACCAGTCACGAGTGCGGTTTTGCCTTTCAGTTGCAGATCCATGACGCGTATCTCCGATTCAAACCAATTACCAATTACCAGTCACCAGTTACCAATCACCCCTTAAGCCATGTCTTCCAAGCAATCCACAGTTTGCGCACCGGCGTCAGCGATGTGCGGTGCGTCAGTACGCGGCAGCCGTCGGCGCGGATTTCTTCGAGCAGGGTGCGGTAAATCGCGGCCATGATAATGCCGGGCACCTGCGCCTTACGATCCTGCTTCGCCAATTGGGTGAAAGCCCGATCATAAGTGGCCAGTGCACGCTCGACCTGCTGTTCCATCAGTTTGCGGAAATTTTCGCCGTGCTCCTGTTGCGCGTTGCCATGCACGATTTTGGTGGCGTCCAGGCCAGCCTTCGCCAACTCATCCAGCGGCAGGTAGACGCGGTTGCGCCGCGCGTCCTCGCCGACATCGCGGATGATGTTGGTGAGTTGAAAGGCGAGGCCGAGGTCTGCCGCGTATTCCAGCGTGCGCGGATCGGTATAACCAAAAATCCGCGCTGACATCAGGCCGACCACGCCGGCAACGCGATGGCAGTACAGCTTCAGCGTGTCGAAATCCGGATAACGGTTGTATTCGAGGTCCATCGCCATGCCGTCGATGACCGTCAGTAACTGGTTTTGCGTGATGTCGTAGGGTTGGATGACATCGGCCAGCGCGCGCGCCACCGGATGTTGCGGTTTGCCTTCATAAATGCGCGCCACTTCCTCGCGCCACCACGCAAGCTTGGTGCGGGCGACGCCGGGGTCGGTGCATTCATCGACAACGTCATCGACTTCGCGGCAGTAGGCATACAGCGCGGTGATCGCGCGCCGGCGTTCCTGTGGCAGGAACATGAAGCTGTAGTAGAAGCTTGAGCCGCTGGCGGCGGCCTTGTTCTGGCAGTATTGGTGTGCGTCGGTCATTTACAAACCCGTCAGGGACTTCGCCATCATCAGCACCCAGTCCGGTTTGGTCAGCACCGGGCGGTGGCGGAACACGTCGCCGTCAACCGCGGAAATTTTGCTCAGGATGCGATCGCCGCCGGCGATGATGGTGCGCATTTCCAGGCCGATGCGGCCTTTAAGAATGTGGCCCAGCGGTTTTCCCGAATACAGTAATTCGCGGCTGCGCTGCACCTGGAAAGCCATGAACGCTGACCAGGCACCGCCGGTGTCGCCGTTTGCAATTTGTTGCTCGCTGATGCCGTAACGCAGCATGTCGTCCTGAGGGAAGTAGACGCGATCTTTGCGCAAGTCGATGGCGACATCCTGCCAGAAGTTGATCAACTGAAGGCTGGAGCAGATGGCATTCGAGTATTCGAGATTCTGTTTGCTTGCCGCGCCGTAGAGCACCAGCAGCAACCGGCCTACCGGATCGGCGGAGCGGTGGCAGTAATCCAGTACCGCAGTGTAATTGGCGTAACGTTTGGTGGTGACGTCCTGAGCGAAGGCAGAGAGCAAATCGTGGAAGGCGCTGATCGGCAGGTGATATTCGCGAATGATCGCGGCGAGGTCATTGAACCAGGGGATGCCCAGTGGTTCCTTGGCTTCGATACGCTGCAGTTCGCGGCTGAAGCTCGCCAGTTGCGCCAGGCGCTCTGCGTCGGGAGCGTCGCCTTCGTCGGCAAAGTCGTCCGCCTCGCGCGCGAAGCGGTAAATCAGGGCAATGGGGCGCCGCAGACGGCGCGGCAGCAGGATTGAAGCGACAGGAAAATTTTCGTAGTGATCGACGGCCACGGGATCCGAAAAAGAGAGTGTCATCAAAGGCTTGGCGTGTTTTTTATGCGGCGGACTGCCAGCCTGAGGCCATGTCGCTCGATGCCCAAGTATATTACAATCAAGGGGTTGCATAAGGCCTCAAAACAGGTGGCAAGGTGCCTGGCAGCTTCGGGCCCATGTTGCAGCGCGAAAGTGGCGGAATTGGTAGACGCACCAGATTTAGGTTCTGGCGCCGAAAGGCGTGTGGGTTCGAGTCCCTCCTTTCGCACCATGCCGCCGCTGATGATGGAAACTTACAGGGATGATTTGATGCAAGCGAATTTGGAAACGCTGGGCAGCCTGGAACGCAAACTGAGCATTGCGGTACCGATGGCTGAAATCGACAGTGAAGTGGAGTCGCGGCTGAAGCAACTGACCCGCACCGTGAAAATGGCCGGATTCCGGCCGGGCAAGGTGCCGTTCAAGGTGGTGGCCCAGCAATACGGTCCGCAGGTGCGCCAGGAAGTGCTCGGCGACACATTGCAGAAAACCTTTGGTGACGCGGTGAAGGCGCAGAAGCTGCAGGTCGCCGGATATCCGAAATTTGACGCAGCGCCGCCGAGCGATGGCGCCAACGAATTCCACTACAGCGCGACCTTCGAGATCTATCCCGAGGTGGTGGTCGGTGACGTGGCCAAATCCACAGTGACGCGGCCGACGCTGGACGTGACCGATGGCGACATCGACAAGACGCTGGAGATCATGCGCAAGCAGCGGGTCACTTACGAAGTTGCGGCGCGCGCGGCAGAGAACGACGATCGCGTGACCATGGATTATGTCGGCAAGATCGACGGCGTGGAATTCGCCGGCGGCAAGGCCGCAGGCCAGAGCGTGGTGCTCGGTTCGGGCCGCTTCCTGCCGGATTTCGAAAAGGCTTTGCCGGGCATGAAGGCCGGCGACGTCAAAAGTTTCGATCTGAAATTCCCCGATGATTACGCTGGCAAGGACGTCGCCGGCAAAGCCGCGGTGTTCGAAGTCACGGTCAAAGAGGTCGCGGCGCCGCAACTGCCGCCGGTGGATGCTGAATTCGCGAAAACCCTGGGCGTCGAAGATGGCGACCTGGCTAAAATGCGCGCCGAGATTAGCGGCAACCTCAATCGCGAGGTCCAGGCGCGGCTGAAGGCACGGGTCAAGGACCAGGTGATGGACGCGTTGCTGGCCGCCACCAACATCCAGGTGCCGAAGTCGCTGATCGACTTGGAAATCGAGCGCTTGCGCGACATGGCGAAGCAGGATCTGGCATCTCGCGGCATCCCCGTACGTGACGACATGCCGCTGCCGGCCGACCTGTTCGAGAAGCAGGCGCAGCGCCGGGTCAGCCTCGGGCTGATCCTCGCCGAAGTGGTGCAGAAGCAGAATCTGAACGCCAAGCCGGAGCAGGTGCGCGCGGCGGTGGAAGAACAGGCGCAGAGTTACGAGCACCCGCAGGAAGTGGTGAAATGGTTCTACCAGTCGCAGGAGCGGCTGCGCGACATTGAAGGCATGGTGCTCGAAGAAAATGTGGTGACCTGGGCGCTGGCGACGGCGAAAGTCGAAGACAAGGCGATTACCTTTGATGACCTGATGGGGAATGCGAAATGATGCGTTACACCGAGCCGCACGCAATGATGGAGCCGCAGGGTCTGGGCCTGATCCCGATGGTGATTGAGCAGAGCGGCCGCGGCGAACGTGCCTATGACATCTACTCGCGACTGCTGAAGGAGCGGGTGGTGTTCCTGGTCGGGCCGGTGAACGAAGTCACGGCCAATGTGATCGTCGCCCAGTTGCTGTTCCTCGAATCGGAAAACCCCGACAAGGACATCTCGTTCTACATCAACTCGCCGGGCGGGTCGGTGTCGGCGGGACTGGCCATTTACGACACCATGCAGTTCATCAAGCCGGATGTCTCCACGCTGTGTGTGGGCCAGGCGGCGAGCATGGGTGCCTTGCTGCTGACGGCGGGCGCCAAGGGTAAACGTTTCTGTCTTCCCAATTCACGCATCATGATTCACCAGCCGATGGGCGGATTCCAGGGTCAGGCATCGGATATCGAGATCCATGCCAAGGAAATCCTGTTCCTTAAGGCGAAGCTGAATGAGATCATGGCGAAGCATTCTGGCCAGAGCGTCGATGCCATTGGCCGCGATACCGACCGCGACAACTTCCTTTCTGCCGAACAGTCGGTAAACTATGGCTTGGTCGACAAGGTTCTGACCAGTCGCGCGGATACCGTCGTGGCGGTCAAGTAGTTGCGGTAAAGTGGCGAGAGTAAAGTGTGTTGAAAACGAAGTGTTGAGTGGTAAAACGGGCTTCCGGGACGGAATTTTCACCCGTGCCGGCGGTCATAGTGCAACAGTCGACAAAGGGTTGCGGGAATGGCCGAAAAAGTAAGCGGTGAAAAGCTGCTGTATTGCTCGTTCTGCGGGAAGAGCCAGCATGAAGTGCGCAAGCTCATCGCGGGACCGTCGGTGTTCATCTGCGACGAGTGTATTGAGCTGTGCAACGACATCATCCGCGAGGAAACTCAAGGCGATCAGGGCACCAAGGGTGCCAAGTCCGATCTGCCGGTGCCGCATGAGATCCGCGACATTCTCAACCAGTATGTGATCGGCCAAGAC
>JAYUYQ010000340.1:0-3261 GCA_043752435.1 Betaproteobacteria bacterium | reverse complement strand
GCGCCAGCGTCATCGCAAAGCCCTGCTGTGCCGGCGCCAGTTGCAGGCCGTCCTGCAGCACCCGAATCGCATCGGCCGGCAGGCGGGCATCGAGCAATGTACCGACCAGCGCCTGACGCGCGCCGTGATAGGTCGGATCAATCTGCAATGCAGTCTCGAATGCGGCACGTGCTGCATCGGCCTGCCCCTGCTGTCGGGCCGCAGCACCCTTGGCATATTCCGCTTCGGCGCGTTGACGTGGCGTCGGCTTGCTCATCTGCTTATCGATTCCCACCGGCACCGCGGCCAGGGTCACCGGTTCCGTGGTTTTTTTCACCAACGGCGTTGGCGCGGCTCGCGGCTTGTCCGCCGCTGGCACCGCCGCCTGTGCAGCTACGGGCGCCGGGCGTGGCTTGATAATGGTGGCCGTTTCCAAGCTTGGCGCCGTATCACGGCCCACCGCGGGCGCGGTGACGGTTTCCGGTACATACGCCAGATCCAGCGTCAACCGCCGGGCGATCAATTCTGTGTCCCGTGCCTCCGGTGTCGACGCTGGCGCCGGCACGCTGGTGCTGGTTACCGCTGCGGTTGCGGACACTGCCGGCAGACGCCCGACCTGCCACCACCAGACGCCGGCCGCGAGCAACGCCATGCCGGCCACCGCGCCAGTGATTCGGAATGCCGGTCCGTACGCGGTATGCGGCTCATCCGGCAGTGCCCGCACATGGTCAGGAATACGATTACGCTCTTCACCGGAGGCACGGCGGCGCTCCAGGTCGACCAGCATCTGGTTGATTACGCTCATTGGACACTCATTGCAGGTACGCCAGAGAAATGCCGCCGGCTGCCAGCAGAATCACGGTGAACCCCAGCCACCACCAGCGCATGACCGGCGCCGCCGCCGGTGTGTCCGCCGCCGCAATGCGCACGTGATGCGGATGCACCTGCTGCAGGCCCTCACCAAAAGCCAGCAGCAGCGCTTTATGGGCAATGATGTTGATCAGGCGCGGCACACCGCGACTGACGCGATGCATGCGCCGTACCGCTGCGGGCGCAAACAACCGGCTGCCGCGGTAACCGGCAACCCGCAGGCGGTGGGCAAGATAGTGATCGACTTCCTCCGCGTTCAGCGCAGACAGCCGGTACTGGAACGTGATGCGCTGGCGCAACTGGCGCACCGCCGCGTGGGCCAGGCGTTCGTCGAGTTCCGGCTGGCCGAACAGCACCACCTGCAGCAGTTTGCGTTTTTCAGTTTCAAGGTTGGTCAGCAGGCGCAGCGCCTCCAGGGTTTCCTGCGGCATGGCCTGCGCTTCATCCAGACAAACCACCACCGTCTTGCCCTGGCGCGCAAAATTGAGCAGCGCGCGCGACAATTCCTTGAGCAACTGGTGCTGGTCCGCTTCACGCGGCAGCACGATGCCCAGTTCATCCGCCAGCGCAAACATCAGCGTGCGTGGTTCGAGATAGGGATTGGGCACGTACGCCGATACAAATCGCGCATCGAGTGTCGCCAGGAAACGGCGGCAGAGCAGTGTCTTGCCGGTGCCGACCTCGCCGGTGACTTTCATGAACCCTTCGCCGTTGCGGGCGGCGACCAGCAGCGTGTTCAGTGCTTCCTGATGAGAATTGCAGGCGTAGGCGAAACTGGTGTCCGGCGTGATGCCGAACGGCGGCTCACGCAGTCCGAAATGCGCTTCGTACATGATGCGGGCCCATTATCGCTGCGGCTCCGGGGCACCCATCGCACGGATGCGATCGCGCGTCTGAGCAAGGTCTTCCTGCCAGCTGCGGTCGCTATGGATAATCGTCGGTTTCAGCAGGATCACCAGTTCGCTCTTGGAGTTGCTGGAGTCGCGCTGGCGGAACAGGTTGCCGAGGCCCGGCACATTGCCGACGCCGGGCACCTGACTGCGGTCATTGACAGACTGTTGGCGCATCAGCCCGCCGATGGCGACGATATTGCCGTCCGTCACCCGGACAATTGTATCGGTTTCGTTAACGTCGCTTGAGGCCAGCGGCAGCGTGAACGAACCCAGGCTCCCGAGATCAATGACTTTACGACGCTCGACCACGTTGCTCACCGAGGGATGGATGTGCAGGATGATATTGTTTTCGCCGTCGATCTGCGGCGTGACATCCAGTGCAATGCCCGAGAAAAACGGTGCTACGGTAATGGTCGGCGTTACCGTGGTATTGGTGCCGCTGGTGCTCGATGTCGTGCTGACATTGGTGACGAAGAAATCGTCGGTGCCAACTTTCAGCACCGCCTTCTGATTGTTGATCGTCGCCACCCGCGGGCTGGACAGCACGTTGACACTGCCCTGGGTTTCGAGGAAGGACAGCAGGGCGGCAAAATTCTGGGTTTGCAACGCAAGGCCGAATACACCGCCCGCGGCACCCGCCCCCAGCGCCAGGCCGCTCGCCACCGTGCCCACGGAACCGCCCAGCAGTGCCGAATTGCTCAGCACCGTGCCGTCTGCGGCACGCGCAGTCGGCGCACTGATGGCCCCGGTGCGGCCCAATGACGCGCCGGGTGACACCACGCCTGCACTGAAACGGGTGCTGCCGTCGCGGAACGCAGCCCAGTTGACGCCGGCTTGGTAGCCGTCACTCAGTGACACTTCGATGATTTTCGCTTCCAGCACCACCTGCCGCTCGACAATGAGCTGCATCGATTTGAGGAACTGCTCAACACCACGCAGCTCGTTGGGCATCGCCCTGACGACGATCACCCCTGATTGCGAGTTGACCACGACGTTGCTCCCGGCGCTGCCGCCGAGGATGGCGAACAGCGATTTCTGGATATCGCCCCAGAAATCAGAATTCGAGGTCGTTGTCACCCGCGTGCTCTCCGAGGCGCGCGTCCCTGCACCCCCGGCGGGTCCCGTTGTCGGCACGGGTAACGCACCCGGAGCCGGCGAGCCCGGACTGGAGGAACCATCGGCGATCGAGCCGGAACTGACGCGGGTTTCGGTCTGGCCGCGACGCTGGGCCTGCAGATAGTTGACCTGGAAAATGCGCGTCTGCAGCGCGGCGGGCAGCACCACGATCCGGTTGCCCTGTGCGGTGTAGTCAAAACCATAAAGATCGCGCAGAGTGTTCAGCGCTTCGATGACCGTCACATCCTTCAGGTTGACCGAAATATCACCCTTGACGTCGGGATGCAGCACCATGCTGTACGGCGTGCCGGAGACGATGGCCAGGAACACTTGCGCGGCCGGCGCGTTGCTGACCGACAGGTTAAATCGTGCATCCGGCTTCTGCGTATCGGCCCGCGGCATT
>JAYUYQ010000339.1:0-3269 GCA_043752435.1 Betaproteobacteria bacterium | reverse complement strand
ATTCGCCACCTCGATTATGATTGGGCGCTGAATGACGCCCGCAAATAAAAGTACCGCATCGATCTGACCTGTCGTGTCGCTGTCCATCATCATTCCCGCGCTCAACGAAGCCGGACACATCACCGCCACACTCGACAGCCTGCAGCCGCTGCGCCGGCGCGGCGCGGAAATCGTCGTCGTCGATGGCGGCAGCAGCGACGATACTGCCGCCCTTGCCGGTACCCGCGCCGACCGGGTGCTGAACGCCGAACGCGGCCGCGCGCGGCAGATGAATGCCGGCGCCGCGGCGGCTCGCGGCGAAATCCTCTGCTTCCTGCATGCCGACACCCGCCTGCCCGAAGGTGCCGACGGGCTGATGATCGACGGCCTTGCGCGCAGCCGTCGCAGCTGGGGACGCTTCGATGTGCGCATCGAAGGCAAGCACCCGCTGCTGCGCGTGATCGCCTGGATGATGAACCGGCGCTCGCGACTGACCGGCATCGCCACCGGCGACCAGGCGATGTTCGTCACGCGCTCGCTGTTTGAAGCCGCCGGACGGTTTCCGGAAATCGCATTGATGGAAGACATTGCGTTTTCAAAGCAACTGAAAATTTACGGTGCGCCGCTCTGTATCGCCCACTCGCTGACCACCTCGGGGCGACGCTGGGAACAACACGGCGTGTGGCGCACGATCGCGCTGATGTGGCGGTTGCGCCTGGCTTACTGGCTGGGTGCCAATCCGGACAAACTCGCGCTGCACTATGGCCGGCAAAAATCCTGAAACCGCCATCCTGGTATTCGCCAAAGCACCGGTCGCCGGTGCGGCGAAAACGCGGCTGATTCCGCTACTCGGCGCTGCAGGCGCCGCTACGCTGCACCGCCGCCTGATCACTCGCGCGCTCGCCACTGCACGCGCTGCGACACCGGACGCACTCGCACTGTGGTGCATGCCGGACGCCGCGCATCCATTTATGCAATCCGCCGCACAACAGCATAGCGCCCATCTGCAGGTTCAGCACGGTGCGGACCTCGGCGCGCGCATGACCCACGCCTTTGCCGCGACGCTGAAACCGGGAACGCATGCCATCTGCATCGGCGCAGACTGCCCGGCACTGACCGTGCGTAACCTGCAGCAGGCGGCCGCCGCGCTGCGCAATGGTGATGACGCGGTGTTCGTGCCCGCTGAGGACGGCGGTTATGCGCTGATCGGTTTGTCCCGTGTCGCGCCCGGGTTGTTTGCCGGCATCACCTGGGGCACCAACACCGTGATGACGGAGACCCGCGCACGCTTGCGGGAAAACGCCCTGCGCTGGAGTGAACTGGAGACGCTGTGGGACGTCGATCGCCCGGAGGATTACCACCGCTTGCTGCAATCGGGATTGCTCGATGATGCGCCATCGCCGGTTTGACTGGTTGCTGCTGATCAGTATCGCCGCCTGTGCCGGCGTAGCACTTGCCGTCGAGGATCGTATTGTGGCTGCCGCGTTTTCCGCCATGCAGCCTGGCACAGCACCACCGGCGGGCTGGACGCCGCTGACAGTGGCCGGCATCAAAAACCGCACGCAGTACACGCTGGTCAGTGACGGCAGTGTCACCGTGTTACGCGCCGAGTCGCGGGCTGCCGCCGCAGGACTGTCGCGCACCCTGCGCCTGAATCCGGCGGAATTTCCGTGGCTGCGCTGGCGCTGGAAAATCAGCAACATCATTGATCAGGCCGATCTGCGCACCAAGGCAGGAGACGATTTTCCGGCGCGGTTGTACGTGATGTTCGATTACCCGCTGGAAAAACTGCCATTCGTCGAGCGGACCAAACTGCGGCTGGCGCGCGCGCTGTTTGATCCCGATCTGCCCGCCGCGACGCTCTGTTATGTGTGGGACAACAACACGCCCCTGGAAACCATCGTGCCCAGCGCGTACAGCGATCGCGTGCGACTGATCGTCGTCGCCTCCGGGGCGGCGCGCGTCGGGCGCTGGGTCGATTTCGAGCGCAATGTTGCAGCGGATTTTCGCGCTGCATTCGGCGACGAGGCGCCACAGGTCAAAGCCATCGCGATTGCCACCGACACCGATAACACCGGTGCCGATGCAACAGCTTATTTCGGAGATATTTTGTTTTATAAACAAAGACTTACTAATATTTCTCCGGGCAAGGCCACAGCGCCCTGACGAAATTTTGATTGCCTTTTGGGGGGGGCTGGGAAAGAATAGCCCCCTCTTTTTGCAGCCGCGCCCGAGACGCCGGACCCGCTCCAAAACCCTTAAGAATCATATTCTTGAAACACCACCACCGGCCGCTCAACCTGTAACCACCTCTCAGCTGCATGTCTGACCTCTCCAGCGTCACCGCATTTCGCAAAACTTCACCGCAGCTCCCCGTGCAGTGGTACTTCGACGCCCGGATTTACGCGGCCGAGCAGCGCCTGCTGTTCGCCAACGGCCCCGGTTATGTCGGCCATGAACTGATGGCCCCGAATGTCGGTGATTACCAGGTGCTGAGCTGGCAAGGCAACGCGCAGGCGCTGGTGCATAACAGCAATGGCGTCGAGCTGTTGTCGAACATCTGCCGTCATCGCCAGGCGGTGATCCTGAAGGATCGCGGCAACACCAAAAACATTATTTGCCCGCTGCACCGTTGGACGTACGGCTTGGATGGCAAATTACTGGGTGCACCGCATTTTGCCGAGAACCCGTGCATGGATCTGGCACGCACACCGCTGACGCGCTGGAACGGTCTGCTGTTCTCCGGAAAACGCGATGTGGCGCGCGATCTGGCGAAGATGGGGGTAATGCAGGATCTGGATTTTTCCGGTTACATGCTCGACCGCGTTGAAGTCGAGGAATACCCCTGCAACTGGAAAACTTTCATCGAGGTCTATCTCGAGGATTACCATGTCGAGCCCTTCCATCCGGGACTCGGCCAGTTCGTCAATGTCTCCGACCTGCAGTGGGAATTCGGTGACTGGTACAGTGTGCAGACTTGCGGAATCAAGAACCAGCTCGCCCGCCCCGGCAGCGCCGTCTACCAGCGCTGGCACGAACAGGTGCTGCGCCACGGCGCCAACCAGCAGCCCGTGCACGGCGCGATCTGGCTGACCTATTTCCCGAACATCATGGTCGAGTGGTATCCGCATGTACTGGTGATCAGCGCGATTATTCCGCGCGGGCCCGAAGCCTGCAGCAATGTCGTCGAGTTTTATTACCCGGAAGACATCGCGCTGTTCGAACGCGAATTCGTTGAAGCCGAACAGGCGGCGTATCGCGAAACGGCGGTCGAAGACGCCGAGATCATT
>JAYUYQ010000338.1:0-8312 GCA_043752435.1 Betaproteobacteria bacterium | reverse complement strand
CCATCGCCGCACGGGACTACGAACCCATCCATTCGGTGTGGCTGCAGTTCGATGGTCCGGTCAAACTGCCGGCACCGATGATCGGACTCACTGACAGTCCGGCACAGTGGCTGTTCGACCGCGAGGCGATCTGTGGTCAGCGCGGGCTGATCGGCGCGGTGATCAGTGCCTCCGATGCGCATGTCGGTGAAGCACAGGAGGCGCTGGCGCAGCGTGTGGCTGCCGACATCGCCAACAATTTCGGACCACTGCCGCCGCTCAAGTGGCACCGGGTCATTGCCGAAAAACGCGCGACTTTCAGTTGCACGCCGGATCTGATCCGCCCGGCGAACATCACGGCCTGCAAAAACTTTTTTCTTGCCGGCGATTACACCGCCAGCGACTATCCTGCAACTATCGAGGCCGCGGTGCGCAGCGGAATTGCGACCGCAAATCTGGTTCGTTAAGTCCCGGTTTTTCGTCCGCTTCGCGGACCCGGATTACGGCCTGCGGCCTCATCCGGGCTACGTCCGCGCAGGCTATAATCCGTGACAAATCATGAACATGGAGTGAGACATTGTCTGAACGCGAAACCATGGAGTACGACGTCGTCATCGTCGGCGCAGGTCCCGCCGGTCTCGGCGCAGCGATCCGCCTGAAGCAGCTGGCGGCGGAGAAAAACCGTGAAGTCAGCGTCTGTGTGCTGGAAAAAGGTTCCGAGGTCGGCGCACACATCCTGTCCGGCGCGGTGATGGATCCGCGCGCGCTGAATGAACTGATCCCGGACTGGCAGGAAAAAGACGCCCCGCTGAATGCCCCTGTCACTGAAGACCGTTTCATGTTCCTTACTGAAACCGGTTCGTTTCAGGTGCCGAGCGCACTGCTCCCAGGCTGCTTCCAGAATCACGGCAACTATGTGGTCAGCCTCGCCAACGTCACCCGCTGGCTGGGCCAGCAAGCCGAAGCGCTGGGCGTGGAGATTTTCCCGGGATTCGCCGCCGCTGAAGTCCTGTTCGACGATGCTGGTCGCGTAAAAGGTGTCGCCACCGGCGATATGGGTGTCGGCAAGGATGGGCAACCGACGGATGCTTTTCAACGCGGCATGGAGCTGCACGCCAAATACACCTTTTTTGCCGAAGGCTGTCGCGGCCACCTCGGCAAGCAGCTTCAGGAAAAATTTAAACTCCGCGCCGGCGCCGATCCGCAGGTCTACGGCATCGGTTTGAAGGAACTGTGGGAAATCAAGCCGGAGAAACACCAGTCCGGCCTGGTCATCCACACCGCTGGCTGGCCCCTGCAAAGCGACACCTACGGCGGCTCATTCTGTTATCACCTCGAAGACAACATGGTTGCCATCGGTTTTGTCGTCGGCCTCGGTTACACCAATCCGTACCTGAATCCCTACGAAGAATTCCAGCGTTACAAGACCCACCCCGCGATCCGCACTTTTCTCGAAGGCGGCAAACGCATTGCCTACGGCGCGCGGGCCATTTCCGCCGGCGGCCTGCAGTCACTGCCGAAGCTGGTATTCCCCGGCGGCTGCCTGATCGGCGACGACGCGGGCTTTCTCAATGCTTCGCGCATCAAGGGCAGCCACGCCGCGATCAAGTCCGGCATGCTTGCGGCGGAAGCGGCGTTTACTGTGCTGCAAGCTGGCACGGGCGCCGAACTCGACGCTTACCCCGTCGCGTTCAAGTCGAGCTGGCTGCATGAAGAATTACATAAGGCGCGCAATTTCAAGCCGTGGATGAGTAAAGGCCTCTACACCGGCACGCTGATGGTGGGCATCGATCAGGTGCTGTTCCGCGGCAAGGCACCCTGGACACTGCACCACAATCATTCGGACCACGAAACGCTGCAGCGCAAGACTGAATGTACGCCGATCGTGTACCCGAAACCCGATGGCGTGATTACCTTTGACCGCATGTCCTCGGTGTTCATCTCCAACACCAATCACAATGAAGACCAGCCGGTGCACCTGACACTGCGCGACGCGTCGGTGCCGGTCAATGTCAATCTCGAGCTCTATGACGCGCCGGAACAGCGTTACTGCCCGGCGGGGGTTTACGAGATCGTGCGCAATGACGACGGCTCCAACCCGCGCCTGCAGATCAACGCGCAGAACTGCGTGCACTGCAAAACCTGCGACATCAAGGACCCGACGCAAAACATCGCCTGGGTGACCCCAGAAGGCGGCGGCGGGCCAAATTACCCGAACATGTAACCTCCGCGACACGAAAAGCGCTCGCTCAGGCCCTATAATTGGGGAGCAACGCAGATTCGCATGGTAAAACCTACCCCTCCATCACCACACACTGACATCACTAACGGCGATGCCGTTTACCTGCGCGCGATCACCGAAAGCGTCCTCGGCTGGTCGGATCCCAAGTCACGTCTGATCAAAGCACTGGCCGAAGACGATTTCCTGTTGTTTGCCCAGCGCATCATGTCACTCAAGCCGGGCCATCAAGACCAACCATTCCTGGAAATCCTGCTGCGCCTGCGCGAAGAGGAAGACAACATGCTCCCGCCAGGCGGATTTTTTCCGGTTGCAGAGGCGCTGGGCATGCTCGAAGACATCGACCGCTGGGTCGTGCGGCACACGGTGGCCTGGTGCGCGGGGTCTGCGAGTGAAAAAAATGCGCCGATGTATTGCATCAACCTGTCCGCGGACGCCCTGATCAATGCAGATTTTTCGGTTTTTGTGAGGGCGCAGTTGAAGCAGCATGGCTTGCCCGGCAGCCGGCTGTGTTTTGAAATCACTGAATCTGACGCCATCGCCCATCCCGAAGCTGTGCGCCAGTTCATCCGCGCGGTGAAACCGCAGGGTTGCCGCTTTACGCTGGATAATTTTGGCAGCGTCAGGGTTTCATTCGCGCACATCAAGGATCTGCCCATCGACTACCTTAAAATCGACGGCAGCATCATCCAGAACATCATTTGCAGCCCAAGCGACCTGGCCCGCGCACGCGCCATCAGCCTGACCTGCCAGCGCCTGAATGTCAGAGCTATCGCCCAAAGCGTTGAAAGCAAAGCCGCGTTGACCAAACTGACTGAAATTGGGTTTGACTATGCCCAGGGATTTGGCATCGCACATCCCGGACCTCTCGCCACAATGCGCTGACCCGTTCAGCCGCCCAGCAGGCCTTTTTTCAGGTTACCGTCAGCAGGCTTGTCGCCCAGCCAGATGCGCAGCAGGGCACGGCTAAAATCCTCGCCGGCGATCGTGGTTTTGACATCGCCGTTGATGGCGATCCGGGCGCCAGCACCCGGCACAAAATCGATGACGATCACATCCCCGACTTTGGCGATTTTGACCGCGTCGAACACTGCGCGCAGTTGCTTCACCCGCGCCTCAAGTTTCGGCAAATCTTCCGCAGCATTGTTGTTCTTCAGCCCGTCTTCCAGTGCATCAGTGAACTGATCCGCAGGCAATTCACGCAGCATGTATAACGCGATGCGCTTGGCGCCGGCATCATTGATGATGGTGTTGGCTGCTACGGATTTTTTTGCCAGATTTTTTTCAAGGTATAGCGCGCCGACATAAACCCGGAACATGAAGCGGGAGCGCAGGCCGGTGCCGTTCAGCAGCAATTCCGCGCCACTGTCGCTGATCCGTGCGCTGTCCGGCACCTTGACCCCTTCAAACTCGGCGGCTGGCGCAGCCAGCGGCAGCAGTGCCAGAGAGATTATTATAAGTATTTGATTTAATTTATATTTTTTCATGACTCCTCCAGGCGTGAAAAGCGCAAATTAATGATCGTGCTGATGATGGGTGTCGGGAAAATGCGGATGTTTGTGGGTCAGCGGCTGGTGCGTGTGCACATGACGATGACTGGTGCCCGGCGCCAGCGCCATGTCGTGTTCGTGCTGATGATGTTCGTCATGCACATGTTCATGTTCATGCGTCATGGCCTCGTGCGCATGTTCGTGTTCATGGCGCTCGGTCAGATGCAGCCAGATGCCCAGCGCCATCAAGCCGCCGGCCATCAGCAGCGGCAGTGTCACCGGCTCGCCCATCATTACGGCCAACAAAGCGCCGAAAAAAGGCGCTATCGAAAAATAAGCCCCGGTGCGCGCGGTGCCCAGATGGCGCAAACCCACCACGAACAACACCAGGCTCACGCCGTAAGCGAACAGACCCACCGTCATCGCGCCGGCCAGGTTCAGCGGCGCCGGCAGTTGAGCCCCAAGCGCAAAAGCCAAGGTCAGATTGACGGTGCCGGAAACCAGCCCCTTTACCGATGCAATCCAGGTGGCATCGGCATGCGCAATTTTTCGGGTGAAGTTGTTGTCGATGCCCCAGGCGAGGCAGGCGCCGAGTACCGCCAGCGACGGCCACAGTCCCGATAATTCTGCTGTGCCCGGCCAGCTCAGCACCACCGCGCCGGCGACGATGGCCGCCATGCCGAGGACAATGCGCCGGTCGCAATTTTCCCTGAACACGATCCACGCCAGCAGTGCGGTGAACACGCCTTCGGCATTCAACAGCAGCGAGGCGCCGGAGGCCGGCATTCCGGTCAGCCCGATCATCAGCAGCACCGGGGCAATGATGCCACCGGCGAAGATGGCGCCGGAGAACCAGGCCACTTCAGACCGGGAAATGTGCACCGCGGGCGCCTTGATCAGACGTCGATACAACATCAGCCCGACACCCGAACCCATATAAAGCAAACCGGCGAGCAACCAGGGGCTGACTGCATCAAGGAGTAATTTCGCGAGCGGTGTGCCCGCGCCGAACAGCAGGGCAGCACCCAGCGCAGCAGCAACGCCCGGCCGCAGGAACTTTGTGCTCCCGCTCATGGCCGGGCCAATGACCGGCTAAAGGGCTTCGAACACACCTGCAGCGCCCATGCCGGTGCCGATGCACATGGTCACCATGCCATATTTCTTTTTAGTGCGGCGCAGGCCGTGCAGCAACGTGGCCACTCGAATCGCGCCCGTTGCCCCCAGGGGATGGCCCAGCGCAATCGCGCCGCCCAGCGGATTGACCTTGGCCATATCAAGCTTGAGTTCACGGATCACCGCCAGCGACTGCGCGGCAAAGGCCTCATTCAATTCAATCCAGTCCAGCGCATCCTGTGTGAGCCCCGTCTGCTGCAGCACTTTGGGGATTGCCTTCACCGGGCCGATGCCCATCACCTCCGGCGGCACACCCGCCACGGCGTAACCGAGAAAGCGGCCCAGCGGTTGGATGTTGTAGCGTTTCAGCGCGGCTTCGCTCATCAGCACCACTGCCCCGGCGCCGTCGGACATCTGCGAGCTGTTGCCCGCGGTGACGCTGCCCTTGGCGGCGAAAGCCGGCTTCAGTTTGGCCAGACCTTCAGGAGACGTCTCGCGGCGCGGGCCTTCGTCATCCGTTGCCTGCCGGGTTTTGACTTTAATTTCGCGTGTCACGAGGTCGGGCAGGCGTTCATTGATGGCGTAAGGACTGGTTTCCGCCTTGAATTCACCGGCGTCGATGGCACGCAATGCGCGGCGGTGGCTTTCTGCGGCAAACAGGTCCTGGTCTTCACGACTGACTTTCCAACGCTCGGCGACACGCTCGGCGGTGATGCCCATGCCGTAGGCGATCGCAAAATTTGCGTCTTTTTCAAATATCGCCGGGCTGAAGGTCGGCTTGTTGCCGCCCATCGGCACCATGCTCATGCTTTCGGTGCCGGCTGCGATCATTACATCGGCCTCGCCGAGACGGATGCGCGCCGCGGCATCAGCCACGGCCTGCACGCCGGAGGAACAGAAGCGGTTGATGGTCAGTCCCGGCACGGTATCCGGAAATCCGGCCAGCAACAGGCTGATGCGCGCGACATTCATGCCCTGCTCACCCTCGGGCATCGCGCAGCCAGTGATCACGTCGCCAATTTCGTTCAGATCAAGACCGGGACACTGCGCCACCGCACTCTTCAGCACATGCGCCAGCAGGTCATCGGGCCGCGTGTTTTTGTACATGCCTCGCGGCGCCTTGCCCACTGCGGAACGGGTGGCGGCGACGATGTAGGCGTCTTGAACTTGTCGGGTCATTTGATACCTCTTCTTGAGCGGTGATTGGTGATTGGTAACTGGTAATTGGTAAAAACCGCCTGCCCTCACCCATCACCGATCACCGATCACCAATCACCAGTTACCAGTTACCAGTTACCAATCACCAGTCACCAGTCACCAGTTACCAATCCCTAGTTCCTAAGCGGCTTGCCAGTTTTGAGCATCTGCTCAATCCGCGCCTGTGTCTTCTCTGTAGCAATCAATTCCATGAAATGCCGGCGCTCGAGGTCGAGGAACCACTGCTCATCGACCAGGCTGCCGCCTTCGATGTCGCCGCCGCACATGACCGTCGCGACCTTGGTACCAATCAGGTAATCATGTTCGGATATATGGCCACCGGCGCGCATGTTTTCCATGAAAGCGCGAATGGTTGAAATGCCGCTGCGGCCCAGTGCGGGTATCGCCTTCGCGCGCATGGGCGGCCGATAGCCCGCGGCGGCCATGGCACGAACCTCGGCCTTGGCAATCTCGAGCAATTCAAAACGATTCATGATGATGCGGTCTGTCGCGCGCAGGTAGCCGATCTCGCGCGCATGTTCCGCGCTGCGCCCGACTTCGGCCATGGCTACCGCCTTGAAATACTTTTGCAGGAACGGCGAGCTGTCGCCACCCTTGGCGTCGGCTGCGGCGCGCAGCGCGAATTCCTTGCAGCCGCCGCCCGCCGGCAGCAGGCCGACGCCGACCTCAACCAGACCGATGTAACTCTCCAGCGTCGCCACTGCACGGTCGCAGTGCATGACAAATTCGCAGCCACCGCCCAGTGCCAGGCCATCGACCGCAGCCACGGTCGGCACCATGGAATATTTGAGCATTTGCGTGGTGATCTGGAACTGTTCAACCAGGTGTTCGACTTCAGCGAGTTTGCCGGCCATCAACTGATCGGCCACACCCAGTTGCCGCGCCGCCTTCAGTGCCAGCGACTCCGCCTCACGTTTCACGCTCTTGAACAGTTTGCCCAACGCTGATGGCGGTGCAGGTTTTGCAGTGCTGCCTGACGTTTTTTTCAGGTTGGCGCCGACCGAAAACGGCGGCTCGGTCTGCCACAGCACCAGGCCGATGTAATTGTGTTCGGCCTCGGCGATGGCCTGCTGCACGCCCTGCAACACATCGTCGCCGATGGCATGCATGCGGCTCTTGAAACTGACAATCGCAATGCCATCGCCGGTGTGCCAGCAGCGCACGCCGTCGGTTTCGAATATGGTGGTGCCGTATTTACGTTCTTCCCCAAGCAATTTGTCCGGGAAAGGCTGACGTTGGTAAACCGCCAGCGATGAACGCGGCTGATAATCGTTGCTCTCCGGCGCGTAGGAGCCATCGGGTCGGTGTACACCGGTGCGCGCCGGCTCCAGCACCCACGACGGCAGCGGCGTGCTGACCATCGCCTTGCCGGCAGCGATATCCTCGGCAATCCAACCGGCAATTTGCCGCCAGCCGGCCGATTGCCATATCTCAAACGGCCCTGTATCCCAGCCGAAACCCCAGCGGATCGCAAAGTCGAGATCACGGGCATTGTTGGCAATCGACTCCAGATGCAGCGCACAGTAATGGAAGGAATCGCGGAAGATGGACCAGATGAACTGCGCCTGGGGATGATCCGAGGCATGCAGCAGAGCAAAACGCTCCGCGGGATTTTTGTTCTTGAGAATTTCGACGATGGCGTCGTCGGCTTTGCCGTCGGATACGCGGTAAGCGCCGGTCTTGAGATCGACCACCTGGATGTCACGGCCGATTTTCTGGTACACGCCCTTGCGCGTTTTTTGCCCCAGCGCGCCCTGGTCGATCAGGCCCTGCAGCCAGACCGGCACGCCGTAGTATTTGTGCCACGGATCCTCGGGCAGCGTATCGCGCATGGTGTGCACGACATGGGCAAACGTATCCAAGCCGACCACGTCAGCCGTGCGAAAGGTGGCGCTGCGCGGCCGGCCGATCAGCGATCCGGTCAGCGCATCAACCGTATCAAAGCCGATGCCCAGGCGTTCGGCATGATGGATGGTCGCCAGCATCGAAAACACGCCGACGCGGTTGGCAATGAAGTTCGGCGTGTCCTTGGCGCGGATTACGCCCTTGCCCAGCGTGGTGACCAGAAAACGTTCGAGGTTATCGAGGATTTCGGGATCGGTGCCGGTGCAGGCAATCAGCTCAACCAGATGCATGTACCGCGGTGGGTTGAAAAAATGCACGCCGCAGAAACGGTGCCGCTGCTGCTCCGGGAACGCTCCTGCCAGTTTGTTGATCGACAGGCCCGAAGTGTTGCTGGCGAAAATGGTGTGCGCGCCCAGGTACGGCGCGAC
>JAYUYQ010000337.1:0-3282 GCA_043752435.1 Betaproteobacteria bacterium | reverse complement strand
CGAAAAAGGCATGAAGCCGCATCCGCGCGTTAAAACTTCCCTTGCACCCGGCTCCAAAGTCGTTACCGCCTACCTGAAGGACTCCGGTCTGCTGCCCTACCTGGAGCAACTCGGTTTTTACGTGGTCGCCTATGGCTGCACCACCTGCATGGGCCTGGCCGGCCCGCTGGACAAGGATCTCGAAGATGCCATCGTGAAAAACGACGTCATCTCCGCAGCGGTGCTCTCCGGCAACCGCAACTTTGAAGCGCGCATCCATCAAAGCCTGAAAGCCAACTTCCTGATGAGCCCGCCGCTGGTCGTCGCGTTTGCGCTGGCCGGCACCATCCTGAAAAATGTCGAAACTGATCCGCTCGGCAATGACAAAAACGGCAAGCCCGTGTTCCTGAAAGACCTCTGGCCCACCGGCGCCGAGGTGGATGCCGTGATGAAGTTCGCCACCAACAGCGAAAACTTCAAGCGCGAATACACCAACCTCGACGGCGCGAAAGACCTGTGGGACGCCATTCCCGAGACCAAGGGTGCGCTGTTCCAGTGGGACCCGAAATCAACCTACATGCTCGAGCCGCCGCTGTTTGAAGGATTCCAGAAGGCGCTGCCCAAAGTCACCGATATCAAAGGCGGACGGGCGCTTGGCATTTACGGCAACAAGCTGACCACCGACCACATCAGCCCGGTGGCACCGATCCGCAAAGGCACGCTGGCCGGCGACTGGCTGGTTGCAGCGGGCAGCACGGATCTCTCGAGCTTTGGTTCGCGCCGCACCAACCACGAAGTGATGGTGCGAGGCGCGTTTGCCAATCCGCGCATCAAGAACCTGCTGGTACCCGGCTCGGAGGGCAGCGTGACCCTGCACCAGCCCAGCGGCGACAAGATGACGATCTACGAAGCCTCCATGCGCTACCAGAAGGACAAGGTGCCGTTGTTCGTCTTTGGTGGCGAAGAGTATGGCACGGGTTCTTCGCGTGACTGGGCGGCCAAGGGCACGCAAATGCTCGGCATCAAGGTCGTCGTTGCCCGCGGTTACGAGCGCATCCACCGCTCCAACCTGGTCGGAATGGGCGTTCTGCCCTGCCAGTTCAAGGGTTCGGACAGCGTGCAGTCGCTTGGCATCAGCGGCGACGACACCTACGACCTGATCGGTGTCGAGGGCGGCAACATCAAGCCCTTGCAGGATGTGACGCTGGTCATCCATCGCAAGGACGGCAGCACGCAAAATGTCACCGTCACGCTGCGTGTCGATTCGCCGATTGAAGTCGAATACCTTAAACACGGCGGCATTCTTCCTTTCGTGCTGCGCGAACTGATGGCCGCTGCTTAATTTAGTTTAGGTCAAGGACAAACCAACATGGCACAAGACACATTCAAAACCCTGAAGGAATTCACCCCTTCCCCCGGCAAAACCGCCCAGTATCACAGCCTCGCCGCCCTCGAAGCGGCGGGCCTCGGCAAGATCTCCCGCCTGCCGCGCTCGATCCGCGTGGTGCTCGAAGCGCTGGTGCGCCACTGTGACGGTAAACGCGTCAACGAAGAGCATGTAAAAGCCCTCGCCGCGTGGCAGCCCAACGGCGCACGCACCATGGAAATCCCGTTCGTGGTGGTACGCATCGTGCTGCAGGATCTGATCGGCTTCGGCACACTGAACGACCTGTCCGCGATGCGCGCGGCAGCGGAACGCCTCGGTGTGCCGCCGGGCAACATCGAGCCGCTGGTCCCGGTTGATGTGGTCGTCGATCACTCGGTGGAAATTGACGTCTACAACTCGCCAGACGCCGTGCAGCGCAATCAGGAAATCGAATTCAAGCGCAACGCCGAACGTTACCGCTTCGTCAAATGGGCGCAGGGTGCGTTCAAGACCGTGCGCGTGGTGCCACCCGGCAACGGCATCATTCACCAGATCAACCTCGAATATCTGTCGCGCGGCGTCTGGGAAAAAGACGGCGTGTGGTTCCCGGACACCGTGTTCGGCACCGACTCACACACCACCATGGTCAACGGCATCGGCATCGTGGCCTGGGGCGTGGGCGGCATCGAAGCCGAAGCGGGCATGCTCGGCCAGCCCAACGCCTTCCTGACGCCGGATGTGGTCGGCTGTCACATGACCGGCAAGCTGCGCGAAGGCGTTACTGCGACCGACCTGGCACTTACCGTCACCGAATTGATGCGCAAAGCCAAGGTCGTCGGCAAATTCGTCGAGTTCTTCGGCGCCGGTGCTACGGCACTGACCGCCGCCGACCGGTGCACGGTGGCCAACATGGCGCCGGAATACGGCGCGACCATGGGTTACTTCCCGGTCGATGAAAAAACCGTCGATTACTTCCGCACTACAGGTCGCGAACCGGAATTAGTGTCGGCCATTGAGGCTTACTACAAGTCGCAGGGCATGTTCGGCATGCCTAAGTCCGGCGACATCGACTACACCGAAGTCATCAACCTCGATCTCGATAGCATCGTGCCCAGCCTGTCGGGACCGAAACGGCCGCAGGACCGTGTCAATCTGCCCGACCTCGGCCGCGGCTTTGACGCGCTGTTCTCCGCGCCCACCGATAAAAACGGCTATGCCCGCGCCGCCGCCGACCTGACACGCCGCGTGCCCTCGGGTCATGCGGAGTTCGATGTCGGCCACGGTGACGTGCTAATCGCGTCGATCACCTCCTGCACCAACACCTCCAATCCGGCCCTGCTGCTCGCCGCCGGCCTGCTGGCAAAACGTGCGAACGAACGTGGGCTCAAGGTCAACCCGCGCGTTAAAACCTCACTCGCGCCGGGCTCCAAAGTGGCCACGGCCTATTTGCGCGACGCCGGCCTGCTGTCGCATCTCGAGCAACTCGGTTTCGGCGTGGTCGCTTACGGCTGCACCACCTGCATGGGTGCTGCCGGCCCGCTGGATGCCCAGATCGAAGAAGCGGTCGTGTCCCAGGATCTGGTGACCTGCGCCGTGCTCTCCGGCAACCGCAATTTCGAAGCCCGCGTCCACCCCAACCTGCGCGCCAACTACCTCGCCAGCCCCGCACTGGTGGTGGCCTACGCGCTGGCCGGAACTGTGCGCACCGACCTCACCAAGGATGCGTTAGGTACAGACCGCGACGGCAAACCGGTTTATCTGAAAGACCTGTGGCCCACTGATGCGGAAGTCTCAGCGTTGCTCAAATTCGCCGCCAATGTGGAACACTTCCGCCGCGAATACGGCGATCTGTCGGGCAACAAAAAACTGTGGGAGGCCATCCCCACCATCACGGGTGCGGTGTACGAGTGGGATGAAAAATCCACCTTCATCAAGGA
>JAYUYQ010000336.1:0-3286 GCA_043752435.1 Betaproteobacteria bacterium | reverse complement strand
ACAGTATCCAGCGTAATTTGTCACCGACAATCCTGAGCAGCACATCGCGGTGATCATCCAGATCCGGACCGGGATCAATCAGCGCCAGCCCGCCATCGCCGACCGGGTCGCCGATAAGATAGGTATTGGTGCCCGGCCCCGTCATCATGCCCGGATTGGGTGCCGTCACGCGGCGCACACCGGGCGCGACCGTGACCACCTCGCCGGGAATAATGGACAACAATGCATTCATAATGCAGTCATCGTCAGGCGTCGGTCGCCGTATCCATTGCTTCATAGCCGGGCTCACCGGGCAATATCCGCCGGCCATCGGGAGCTATGCGCGGCAGCATCACGCGCACATCGCGTTTCGCAGCCAACCCGCGGCGCAGGTTCGCGACCGTATCGTAATCGGCAAAACTCTCCAGTGTGCGCACCGTCGGCGTGCGCATTTCGAATTCGCCGCGCTTGTGACGCGACAGCGCATCACCAGGACTGACCCAAGTCGCGGCGATGGTTTCGCGTTCGTCCTGCAAGGGCTCCTGTCCGGCAGGCGCCTCGGCCATGAAAAAACGCGTGTCATAACGACGCGGCAAACCCACGGGCGTGATCCAGTGCGCGAAGTAGGTCAGCTGGTCAGCGGCCAGTTGCAGTTTTTCCGTTTGCAGCAAGGACGGAAATGCGGCAGCACCGGCATTCAACTGGCGGCGGTGTTCGGTAAAGCGCTGCGCAATTTGCGGATCGGTCAGCGAAACCACTGCACCGGCATCGTCACGCGCCAGCAGCAATCCCGATTCTTCGAACGCCTCGCGGATCGCGGCCACCCAGTACGCCAGTCCGTCACAAGCCACGCCCAGCGTACTGCTCGCCGACGCATCGTCGAGACAGTTACATAAGTTATTGTTTTTAAACAATAAATCAGTATCATCCAGACCGCCACCGGGAAATACATACATGCCTGGCACAAATCCAGACTTCAGGTTGCGCTTCATCATCAGCACTTCGATGCCGCGCGGCGCCTCACGCACGATGGTCACCGTCGCCGATGGCATCGGTACCGCTGGTTGCTGCGCAATGCGTTTTTCGCTGTTCACCCGATCTGCCTCGCTTCAAGTGTTCCCTTGACCATTCTGCTGCGCTGCAAGTGTTCCCTTGACGCGTTCACGGTTTTACAAGCAGCTTGATCAAACTCGAAGTATCCAATTTACCCCCGCCCTGCCGCTGCACCGTGGCGTAGAACTGGTCGATCAGCGCACTCGCCGGCAATTGCGCGCCATTGATCCGCGCCTCTTCCATGGCAATGCGCAAGTCCTTGCGCATCAGGTTCACCGCAAAACCGAAATCGAATTTGCCATCGACCATGGTCTTGCCGCGGTTTTCCATTTGCCATGACGTTGCCGCACCTTTGGAGATGACATCGACCACAAGTTTGGCATCCAGCCCTGCGTGCAGCGCGAATGCCAGGCCCTCGGCGAGACCCTGCACCACGCCGGCGACACAGATCTGGTTGACCATTTTGGTTTTCTGTCCGGCGCCTGAAGGTCCCATCAAGGTCACCGCGCGCGCGTAATGCTTGAGCACCGGTTCGGCTCGAATATAAGGTTTCTCATCGCCGCCGACCATCACCGTCAGGATACCCTGCTCAGCGCCGGATTGACCGCCGGATACGGGAGCATCGAGGAAATGCAGGCCCAGCGCGCGCGCTGCGCCATGCAGCTCCTGCGCGACAGTCGCCGACGCCGTGGTGTGGTCGATAAAAACGGCATCGCGCTTCATCGCCTGAAAAGCGCCGTGTTTGCCGATGGTGACTTCGAGCACATCGTCGTCGTTGCCGACACAACTGAATACGATATCTGCTGCCGTGGCCGCCGCGGCCGGCGTGTCCGCAACAGTACCCGTATGTTGCGCCGCCCAAGCCTGCACTTTGGCGCGCGAACGGTTATAGACTGTCACCGAATGCCCTGCTTTGGCCAAATGCCCTGCCATGGGGCCACCCATGACACCCAGCCCGATAAATGCCAGTTTCATAATGTTCCTTTTATTCTGTTCCTTTAATTCGCTAGCCATCAGTTGCGACAGGACGTCGCAACAGCACTAATGCAGCGTCAATCGACTGCGCAACCCGCCGTCGTCGCCTTCGGCGGTTCGACAAAGGTTGTGACATCAACGCCGTTGCGAATCGCCGTCATCTCGGCGAGGATCGCCACCGCGATCTCCGGCGGCGTCTTGCTGCCGATCTTCAGCCCGACGGGGCCGTGCAGCCGCGCAATCTCCGCCTGCGACAGGTCGAATTCTGCGAGCCGCTGGCGGCGCGCATCGTTGTTTTTTCTCGAACCGATGGCGCCGATATAGAACGCCGGTGATTTCAGCGCTTCGAGCAGCGCCATGTCGTCGAGCTTCGGGTCGTGCGTCAGCGTCACCACTGCGCTGTGGCCGTCGAGGTTCATCGCGGTCACCACATCGTCCGGCATGCCGCGTTTGAGTTCTGCGCCGGGCAGATTCCAGGTTTCCGAATATTCCTCCCGCGGATCACACACCGTGACCTGGTAATCCAGCGCCTGCGCCATTTGCGCCAGATAGATCGAGAGCTGGCCGGCGCCGATGATCAGCAGGCGCCAGCGCGGCCCGTAGACGGTGGACAGCGTCGTCCCGTCAAAAACCAACTGGTCCGACCACTGCGCGGGACCCGTGGTCGCGCGACCGGTTTTCATGTCGAGCCGGCGCAGCACCAGTTCATGGCGCTCGATGCGCGCCAGCAGATCGTCGAGGCCGCTGGCGGCCGACAACGGCTCCAGCACCAGTTCCAGCGTGCCGCCGCAGGGCAGGCCGAAGCGCTGCGCCTCCTCCGCCGACACACCGTACTGGGTGGTTGTCGGCGTGTTTTCAGCCAGCGTGCCGTTTTTCACACGCAGAATCATGTCATCCTCGACGCAGCCGCCGGAGACCGAACCGACCACCATGCCGTCGTCGCGGATCGCCGACAACGCACCAATCGGCCGCGGCGCGGAGCCCCAGGTGCGGATCACTGTTGCCAGCACCACGCGGCGACCATTGCCCACCCATTCACGGGCCGTGCGGATCACCTGTAAATCTACGCTGTCCATAAGCAGACCTTTGATAAGAGCATGTGCACCTACCTATTGTAGCGCGCCGCATGCGGTAACATCGGAGCACTGAAACCCTGGAGTAACACCGCAATGGAAATGACCGGCGAGCAACTGATCGCCCTGCCCCAGCAGGCCACCTGGGATGCACTGAACGACACTGCAGTATTGATGGCTTGCATACCCGGCTGCGATTCGATCGA
>JAYUYQ010000335.1:0-8337 GCA_043752435.1 Betaproteobacteria bacterium | reverse complement strand
CCGGTTCCAAGGCCGCCGCGCCGGACCGGCTGATTACCCGCAATTCAGTCTCGCTGGTGGTGCCGCTGCCGGTGCATTACCGCGACAAGATTCGCGGGGTGGATGGCGTGCGTTCAGTCGCAACGGCCAACTGGTTCGCCGGTATTTATCAGGAACCGAAGAATTTTTTCCCGCAGTTTGCAATCGACGCAGTGCCGTACCTGGCGATGTATCCGGAGTACCGCATCCCCGAAGACCAGTTGCGCGATTTCATGCGTGACCGCAAAGGCGCGGTCATCGGGCGCAAACTGGCGAACACATATGGTTTCAAGGTCGGCGATGTGGTGCCGCTCAAGGGCACGATATTCGCCGGCAACTGGGAGTTCGTGGTGCGCGCGATCTACGACGGGGCGGCGCCGACCACCGATACTTCGCAGTTTTTCTTTCACTGGGCCTATCTGAACGAAAGCGTGCGCGCCCGTGCGCCGCTGCGCGCCAACCACGTCGGCGTGTTCGTGGTGCAGGTGGGTGACGTCGCGCGCGCAGCAGAAATCAGTAAGGCTGTCGATGCGCAGTTCAGCAACTCCGCAGCGGAAACGCTGACTGAAACCGAACAGGCCTTCCAGATCGGTTTCGTCAAGCAGACCGAAGCCATTGTCATTGCCATCCGCATCGTGTCCTTTGTGGTGATTTTCATCATTCTCGCGGTGATGGCCAACACCATGGCGATGACCGCGCGTGAGCGCATGTCCGAATACGCGACGCTGAAGGCGCTGGGTTTCGGCCCCAGGTTTCTCGGCAGCTTGATTTTCGGAGAATCGCTGGCGATTGCTTTTATCGGCGCGGTGCTGGGTGTGGCGTTGACGTTTCCGGTGTCGGAGTGGTTTGCCAGTCAGATGGGCACACTGTTTCCGGTATTTGAGGTGAGCATGAATACGGTGTGGTCGCAGGCGGCCTGCGCTGCAGTGGTGGGCGTGGCGGCGGCCGTGTTGCCGGCGTGGCGTGCGGCGCAGGTGCGCATAGTCGATGGTTTGCGGGCGGTGGGATGAAAGGTATTCCGTTTTCGTACACGCTGCGCAATCTGTGGACACGCAAGCTGACCACTGCGTTGACTGCCGGGGGCATGGCGCTGGTGGTGTTTGTGTTCGCTGCAGTGCAGATGCTCGATACGGGATTGCGCCAGGCGCTGATCGCCACCGGGCAGCCCGATAATGTTCATGTAACGCGTCGTGCGGCGGGTGCTGAAATTTCCAGCTCTGTAGATCGCACGCAGGCTGGCATCGTCGAAACCCAGCCCGAAATCGCCATTGGCGCTGGGGGTGTGCGTCTGGTGTCGAAGGAAGTGGTGGTGCTGATCACTTTGCCCAAGCGCGACACGGGCACCGCGACCAATGTCACCACGCGGGGTGTCGGCGAGGCAGGTTTCGAATTGCGCCCGCAATTGCAGATCATGGAAGGCCGCGCATTCCGGCCGGGTTCCTCTGAGGTCATCGTCGGTGCCAGCATCGCCCAGCGTTTTGATGGCGCAGCCGTCGGATCACTGCTGCGTTTCGGCGGGCGGGAGTGGCGGGTGGTTGGGCGTTTCGAAGCCAGGGGTTCGGCTTATGACTCGGAATTGTGGGTGGATGCCGAACAGTTGCAGCAGTCGTTCCGTCGCAACGCCTGGTCTGTGGTGGTGGCGCGACTCGCGGATCCGGCGACGTTGCCGGCGCTGAAAGAGCGTCTCGAAGGCGATCCGCGGCTGACGCTGGACGTGAAATACGAGCGTGATTTTTTTGAGGAGCAATCCAAGGCGCTGTCGAATTTCATCAGTTACCTGGGACTGACGCTGTCGGTGATTTTTTCAGTGGGCGCCATGATCGGCGCCACCATCACCATGTATGCCGCGGTGGCCAATCGCACCGGCGAGATCGGCACACTGCGCGCGCTGGGTTTCCGCCGCTCCAGCATCCTCGCAACTTTCCTGCTCGAAGCGGTGCTGCTGGGCGCCGTCGGCGGCGTGGCCGGAGTGGCTCTGGCGTCGCTGATGCAGTTCGTGCACATCTCGACACTGAACTGGCAGTCGTTTTCGGAACTGGCATTCAGCTTTGCAATGACGCCGCGCATCATCCTGCTGTCGCTGGGCTTTGCCGTGCTGATGGGGCTGATTGGCGGTTTTCTGCCGGCGGTGCGCGCCTCGCGGCTGGGGATTGTTGACGCCCTGCGCGCAGCCTGATCAGGTGCGCGATTCAGGAACGTGATGCGGTGCGCTCGATGGTGCCGAGGTGGAAACGGTACTCGCCGGCTTTGCGGTCGGCGTAATAATGGGTCAGCGTGTTGCGCACCGTGGCAAAGGCCAGCTGTTCCCACGGCACTTCCGCCTCTTCGAACAGGCGCACTTCCAGGCTCTCGGCGCCGGCGCTGAAATCGAGATCAAGCAGCCGGGCGCGGAACAGGATGTAAACCTGGTTAATGTGCGGAATGTTATACATCGCATACAGCGGCCCGATTTCAACGCGGGCATTGGCTTCTTCCAGTGTCTCGCGCAGGGCGCCTTCAGCAGTGGTTTCTCCGTTCTCCATGAATCCTGCCGGCACTGTCCATAAACCATGGCGCGGTTCGATCGCGCGGCGGCAAAGCAGGATGCGGCTCTCCCATTCAGCGATGCAACCGACGATCATTTTCGGATTCTGATAATGGATGGTGCCGCAGGCGTCGCAGACGTGGCGCGGCAGCGAGTCGCCGACGGGAATCTTCAGTGCGACTGCGGAGCCGCAATTGCTGCAGAACTTCATTCGTGGTTTCCGTTTGGTGGGCCGTAACTATAAGCCAAGACGGTCATGCCCGGCGCGTTACACGGTCTTGAAGGGGTTGCGAGCCGCCAGTTCGCGGCCATGTTCTTCCATTAATGCTGTTTCGCGCCCGAGAAATTTTTCGATGGCGGACGCAAACTCGGGATGCGCCAGCCAGTGCGCCGATTGTGTGGCCACCGGCAGCAGGCCGCGCGCCATTTTGTGTTCGCCCTGCGCGCCGCCCTCGAATACCTGCAGGCCGCGGGCGATGGCGTACTCGATGCCCTGGTAATAACAGGCTTCAAAATGCAGGGCAGGGTGGTGCTCCAGCGCGCCCCAGTGGCGGCCGTAAAGGCGGCTGCCGTTACGCATCAGCAGTGACGCGGCAATGGGCTTGCCGTCGCGTTCAGCGCGCACCAGCACCAGGTTGTCCGGCAGCGCGGCGCCGATGCGCCGGAAAAATTCCAAGTTAAGATACGGCGATGAATGGTGCTCGCGATAGGTCTGGCCATAACAGCGCGCAAAAAACCGCCAGTCGTCATCGCTGATCGCTTTGCCTTCCAGCCAGCTGCAGCTGATGCCGGCGTCGCGCACCTTGCGCCGTTCCTGGCGGATTTTTTTGCGTTTGTCGTGACTGAGTTGGGCGAGAAATTGTTCGAAGTCGACGTAAAGTTGATTGCTCCAGTGAAACTGGCGGCCCTGGCGCATCAGAAAGCCGTGTGCTGTAAGGCATTCGAGATCAGCGGCCGCCGGAAACAATATATGCAGTGATGTGGTCTTGGTGCGGCGAGCGAGTTCCAGTGCGCCGGCAACCAGTTGATCGCGATATTCGGGTTTTGTTACCAGTAAGCGCGATCCCACTACCGGCGTGAACGGAATTGCGCTGAGCAGCTTGGGGTAATACTCGATGCCGTGCCGCTGATAGGCGTCTGCCCAAGCCCAGTCGAATACGTATTCGCCGTAGGAGTGGCCTTTCAGATAAAGCGGCATTGCGCCGGCGAGCGTGTTGCCGTCGTGCAGCAGCAGGTATTGCGGTGCCCAGCCGGTGTCCGGGCAGGCGCAGCCGGTGTCGTGCAGTGCGTGCAGGAAGGCGTGTTGCAGGAAGGGGTCGTCGCCGGCGAGGCGGTTCCATGCCTCGGGAGCGACGTCCGCCAGCGATGAGGCGACGTGCAGCTTCACCGCAGCGTCACGCCCTCCGGGTGCTGTCCGGTTTCACGGACCAGCTGGCGGGTCATCTGCGGATCGAATTCCGCGACATGCCGGATGATCCGGTGCACTTCCGGCTGGTTACCCAGAGCGTGCTGCACCATTGCCAGCTCATAAAACGCATGCGGGTTCATCGGCTGCAGTTCGCCGGCGGTTTTGTAGGCCTGCACGGCTTTTTCAGTTTCGCCGCGGCGGCGGTGGGAGAGGCCCATGCCGAACCAGGCGCGGTCGAGGCCGCGTTTCAGCTGCACGGCACGTTCGAAACATTCGATGGCCGCAGCATCGTCATTCTGTTGCTGGCGGACATAGCCTAGGTTGAACCAAAGGTCGGCGTCCCCGGGGGTATTTTTCAGCGCTTGCTGAAAGCTGCGAGCTGCGTCATTCCATTGTTCCTGCGAGGCTTCGAGGAAACCGGCGCTGGCCGCTGCCAGCGTAAATTGCGGATTGGCATCGAGGGCTGCGCGGTATGCCGCCGCCGCCTTGTCCTGGCGGCCCAGCATCAGGTTTAAGCGTGCCCGATAAAAATGGATCCAGTGCCGCATGTGTGGGTAAGCGCCGTGGCGCGCAAAAAGGTGCGCGCGCCGATGATATATTAGCGATATGAAAATAGCGATTGCACAGCTTAATTTTACTGTCGGCGACCTGACGGGCAATGCCGCAAAAATTCTTGATGCCGCGCGGCGCGCCAAGGCGGGCGGCGCCGGGCTGCTGTTGACGACGGAACTGGCATTGTCGGGTTATCCTCCCGAGGATTTGCTGCTGCGCGACGATTTTTTCCGTGCCTGCGACACTGAATTCCACGGCATTGTGCGCGCCATCCGGGATATCACCCTGGTGCTGGGACACCCGCATCAGATCGGCGGCAAACGGTACAACGCCGCGTCGGTGATTCGCGACAGCAAAGTGGTGGCCACGTACCTGAAGCGCACGCTGCCCAATTACACGGTGTTCGACGAGGAGCGGTATTTCGATTCCGGCGACGCGCCGTGCGTATTCGAGCACGAGGGCGTGCGCATTGGCATCAATATCTGCGCCGACGTGTGGGAGGAGCCTGCGGCGAAAGCGGCGCGCGACGCCGGCGCGCAACTGCTGCTGGTGCTCAATGCTTCGCCATACCACATCAACAAACAGTTGACGCGTTATGAGGTGGTGCGCGAGCGAGTCGGCAAGACCGGTATGTCGGTCATTTACGCCAATCAGGTCGGTGGTCAGGACGAGCTGGTGTTTGACGGCGCCTCCTTTGCCGTCGACGGCCACGGTGAACTGACGCACCAGCTTCCGGCCTTTCAGGAAGCGCTGACGCTGGTTGAAATTGTCGGTGGCGTGCCGGTCAAGGGTCAAGTGGCGCCTGTAGTTTCGCTGGAGCAGGATGTCTACACAGCATTGACGCTGGGTGTGCGCGATTACCTCGGTAAAAACGGCTTTCCCGGCGCGCTGCTGGGTTTGTCCGGCGGTATCGATTCTGCGCTGACGCTGGCGGTCGCGGTTGATGCGCTGGGCGCAGACAAGGTGCATGCGGTGATGATGCCGTCGCAATACACCGCCGGCATGAGCTGCGAGGATGCTAAGGAGCAGGCGCGCATCATGGGCGTACGCTATTCGGAAATCCCGATCCTGCCGATGTTCGATGCGTTCAAGACTGCGCTGGCAGGAGAGTTCCGCGGGCTGAAGGAGGATGTGACCGAGGAAAACCTGCAGGCGCGGATTCGCGGTACGCTGCTGATGGCGATGTCCAACAAAACCGGCGCCATCGTGCTGACCACCGGTAACAAGAGCGAAATGGGCACTGGCTATGCAACGCTGTATGGCGACATGGCCGGTGGTTTCGCGGTATTGAAAGATCTCAAAAAAACCTTGGTTTACCGCTTGTCCGAATACCGCAACACCGTGACACCGGTGATTCCGCGACGGGTAATCGAGCGCGCGCCTTCGGCGGAGCTGCGCCCCGACCAGAAGGATCAGGACAGCCTGCCGCCGTATGACGTGCTCGACGCGATCATGGAGGCCTATGTCGAGCAGTATCGCAGTCCCCATGAAATCGTCGCTATGGGCTATGCGCCGGCCGACGTCGACCGGGTGGTCAAGCTGATCCGGATCAGCGAATACAAGCGCCGCCAGTCGCCGGTGGGCATCCGCATCACCAGCCGCGGTTTCGGCAAGGACTGGCGTTATCCGATCACCAACAAATTCAGGCATTGAGGCCAGGGCAGGGGCCTTGTGCTATTCTTTTTCATAACAACCCTTTCCGTAACAGTCCACGGTAAATAGCTGGAGACCCCATGAAAAAAATCGAAGCAATATTCAAGCCCTTCAAGCTCGATGAAGTTCGCGAGGCGCTGTCTGAAATCGGCGTCAGCGGGCTGACCGTGACGGAGGTCAAAGGCTTCGGCCGGCAGAAGGGACACACCGAACTCTATCGCGGCGCGGAATACGTCGTGGACTTCCTGCCCAAGGTCAAAGTCGAGGTTGTGGTTCCGGACAAGCTGCTCGAAGCGTCAATTGATGCCGTGGTCAAAGCAGCACGCACCGGCAAAATCGGCGACGGCAAGATTTTTGTCAGTGACGTATCGCAGGTCATACGAATACGCACCGGCGAAACCGACGAAGCCGCCATCTAGGCGGCATTTTTAAATTCACGCCCTGTTGCGCGCGGCGCCCCCCAAGGGGACTTGCTACGCAGCGCCCCCCAAGGGGACTTGCTACGCAGCCCCCCCCCAAGGGGACTTGCTACGCAGCGCCCCCCAAGGGGACTTGCTACGCAGCGCCCCCCCAAGGGGACTTGCTACGCAGCGCGCAGAAGCACCAACACTGCGCCGCCGCCACCATCGGCCTGCGGTGCCTGGCAGTAGGCCAATACTTCATCGCGCTGCGCCAGCCATCCTGACACTTTTTTCTTCAGTACAGGTTCCCGGTTGGGCGAACCCAATCCCTTGCCGTGCACGATGCGCACGCAGCGCAGCCCGTTACGTACACAATGCGCCAGGAATTCTGCAGTTAAAACGCGCGCCTCAGGGACGGTGAGGCCGTGCAGGTCGAGGTGGTCCTGGACCACCCAGTGGCCGCGGCGCAGTTTTTTCAGATGTTGTGCTGACAGTCCGTTGCGCAGGAACAGCAGCTCATCGCCGTTTTCCAGGCCCTGCTCCCAGGCGGGGGCGTCGCTGAGCGTATCGCGCAGCACCGCGACTTCATCTAGCTGTCGTTGTGCGGCAATCGGGTGAGGGCGCGGCCGGGCCAGTTTGGCGCGGTTGGCTGGAGGCAGCGGCGTGACATCGGCCAAGGCTGCCTGCAGTAGTTCCTGCGCCGATTTATCCTGCAGTGGCAGGACGGGTCCTCGCGGTCTGGCCTTTTTCATGGCGTATCCGCGCGGGCGGTTCGATTCAGGTCTGGATCAGACCAGACCTTTGCTCTCGAGATATTTCTGCGCATCCAGCGCGGCCATGCAGCCAGTGCCGGCGCTGGTTACCGCCTGCCGGTAGACATGATCCTGCACGTCGCCGGCAGCGAATACGCCGGGAATGCTGGTGGCGGTGGCGTTGCCCTTTAGCCCGCTGTGGGTGACGATGTAACCGTTTTGCATTTCGAGCTGGCCTTCGAAAATGTCGGTGTTCGGCTTGTGGCCGATGGCGATGAACACCCCCTGCAGCTGCTTGTCGATGGTCGCGCCGGTCTTGGCATGCTTGATGCGCATGCCGGTGACGCCGGTGTTGTCGCCCAGCACTTCATCCAGCACGTGATCCCAGACGATGGTGGCTTTGCCTGAGGCGACGCGCTCGTTCAACTTGTCGACGAGAATGGCTTCGGCGCGGAACTTGTCGCGACGATGCACGATGGTGACGTGTTTTGCGATATTGGTCAGGTACAACGCTTCCTCGACGGCGGTGTTGCCGCCGCCGATCACCGACACATCCTGATTTTTATAGAAAAATCCGTCGCAGGTCGCGCAGCCTGACACACCTTTGCCCATGAATTTTTCTTCCGAGGGCAGGCCGAGGTACATCGCCGATGCGCCGGTGGCGATGATCAGTGCATCACAGGTGTAAGTACCCTGGTCGCCGATCAGCGTGATGGGGCTGTCTTTCAGCCGCACCGTGTGGATGTGGTCAAAAATCATTTCGGTGTTGAAACGTTCGGCGTGTTTCTGGAAACGTTCCATCAGTTCGGGACCCTGCACGCCGTCAGCGTCGGCAGGCCAGTTGTCGACGTCTGTGGTCGTCATCAATTGACCGCCCTGGGCCAGCCCGGTGATCAGCACCGGTTTGAGGTTGGCGCGGGCGGCGTATACGGCGGCGGAATAACCGGCGGGGCCGGAACCAAGGATCAGTACCCGGCAGTGTCGGGTGGCGGAGGCGGAAGGAGGAGTCATGATTGCTGGAAGATGAGG
>JAYUYQ010000334.1:0-3300 GCA_043752435.1 Betaproteobacteria bacterium | reverse complement strand
GCAAGCAGTTGGAATTGCGGGCGGTTTAGCACAGGTGGCACGTTCTTTGTGCCCATGCGGGTTGAGGGACTGCGAAGCGTCCATTCCAGTTCATTTTGCTGGAACAGCAGAACATCAGTCCCGGGTTCGATTTCCTTAAGCCCCAAGAGTTAAAGTTGCCGGAGCCGCTTGGTAATTATGGTGTCTGACCCTGAGGTTTCCCTGTCGCCGAACGTTTCCGCGGCCTCGGCGCCAACCCGGGCGCAAGTTCGCCGGAAGAATTCAGCACGCGCGTCCGTGATGAACTGACGCAGTGGCGGGCGCTGGTGAAAAAACTCGACCTGAAATTCGAATAACCTGATGTGCCGGTGACTGTTGACGGGGTGGTCTGCCACCGACCACCACGGCTTCACACGGCGTCATTTACTAAGCAATCGCTGACTTCACGCTCATCGGCGTAAACGGCAGGTCGCGCATGCGCCGACCGATGGCATGTGCAATCGCGTTGGAGATCGCGGCGACCGCCGGACCCTGCGAACCTTCACCAGTGCCGAGGGAACGCTCCTGCGGGCGGTTGATCAAGTGCACTTCGACCGCTGGCATCTCGGGGAAGGTGAGGATCGGATAATCGACCCACGAGCGCGTCGTGATGCGCTCCCGGTCGAACCCGACGGACTCTTTTAGTGTCCAGCTAGCCGACTGGATAATGCCGCCTTCGATCTGGTTCACGATGCCATCCGGATTAACAATCAGGCCGGCGTCCACTGCCGCGACGACACGCGCGACGCGCACCTTGCCGGTGCGGCGATCCACGATAACGTCGGCAGCCATCGCAACGTAGCAGGCGAGGTTTTTGTACTGGGAGAACGCGAACCCCCGACCGCGGCTGCCGTCGCTTTTCTGGCCCGGTTTCCAATCCGCTTTCTGCGCGCAGGTTTCGATGACCGCGCGCGCGCGCGGATCTTTCATGTGCCGCAAACGAAACTCGACCGGGTCGACGCCGGCAGCAGCAGCCAGCTCGTCCATGAACGACTCCAGAGCGAACACGTTGGCGTAGGCGCCCAGTGTGCGCAAGGCTGATGTGCGGATCGGCACGTCAGTGATGTAATGCAGCACGATCTGCTGGCTGGGGAAATCGTAGGTTGGCACCGCGTTGCGGTCGGCGCCGCCCGCCGGCTGCGGAATGTTGGGCGAAGGCGCCGGATTGACAGGCTTCGCAATATGCCACCCCGCCAGCAGATTGCCGCCCGCATTGCTGAGTGGGCGCGTCGAATGCGGATGACTCCACAACTCATGGCGCCAGTCCACAATTTTTCCAGACTCATCGAGCCGCGCCTGCATTTTCATCACCATCGGCGAACCATAAGGCTCCCACAAAAACTCCTCGTCGCGCATCCATTGCAGCTTCACCGGGCGACCGGCGGTCGCGCGCGCGACCAGTAGCGCATCGAGCGCCACGTCGTCGGCGCCGTTGTGCCCGTAGCAGCCCGCGCCCTCGACATGCGTACAGGTAATGTTCGCCAAGGGCACGCCCAGCACCTTGACAAGTTCGCTTCGCAGCGGAAACACACCCTGGCTGTGCGTCCATACCCGGTACTGGCCGTCCTTCACCTGCGCCACTGCACAGGAAGGCCCGATAGAGGCATGCGCCTGGTAGGGCCGTGTGTAAGTTGCATCGTGCGTGACAATCTTGCCGCCCGCGGGAACTGCGGCGATCTTCTGATTGACCACCGAATCCTGGGAGCGCATTTTCTGCAGATGCTCGAACAGTTGCGGAGCCTGTGGCGGCAGATCCGCTTTTTCGCGCCATTTGGTCGAAGCCCGCAACACCTGTGCCGCCTTGATCGCCTGCTCTTCGCGCTCGGTCGCGACTGCCAGGAAGCTGCCGTCACGGACCACCGCGACAATACCCGGCATGGCTTTGACCGCCGCCTCGTCGAATGAAACGAGTTCAGCGCGGTAGGAGGGTGGGCGCACCACGCGGCCGAACACCATACCCGGCAGCCGTATGTCCTGTACATAGCTGACCCCGCCGGTCACCTTGGAAGGGATATCGCGGCGCGGGACGCTTTTGCCAATCAACTTGTGTTGCGACGTGGGTTTGGGCTTGACTTGGGCGGTGGCTTCGCGTTTGAGGTTGGCGTCACGCGCCAGTTCCGCGTAAGTCGCTTTGCCACTGCCGCCCGAGACAGTGCCGTCCACAACCGTGAGCCGGTCGGCCGTCGTTCCGAGTTTGGTTGCGGCGAGCCCGAGCAGGATCTGCCGTGCTTCGGCACAGGCGAAGCGCAGCGCTGTGCCGCTGTTCTCCACCGACACGCTACCGGCGGTCATGCCCTCGTCAGGCGTGCGCGCGGTATCGCCAGACACCATCTCGATGCTCTCGTAGGCGACGTCGAGTTCGTCAGATGCGATCTGTGCGAGCGCGGTGAGTATGCCCTGCCCGAGCTCAACCTTTCCGGTGAACACGGTCACAGTGCCGTTGGCGTTGATGCGCAGCCAGCCGTCTAGCATGCGGTTGGTTTGCAGGCTGCCGGGGAGTCGCACCGGCGAGGCCTGCTGCGCGAGTACAGACGGCGCGACCCAACTGAAACCGACCACGATCGCGCCGGCGGTCTTGAGAAAATTGCGGCGGGAAGTGTTGGCGGCCTTATTCATGTTGTACTCCCGGCGGCACGCAGCACCGCGCGCACGATGCGGTTGTGCGTCCCGCAGCGGCAGTAATTCGCGGCAAGCGCTTTTTTAACTTGCGCCTCTGTCGGCTTTGGCGTCTTGTCGAGCAGCGCCTTGGCGGTCATGATCATACCGTTCGAACAGTAACCGCACTGCGCAGCCTGTTCCTCGATGAACGCCTGTTGCAGCGGGTGCAGCTTTTGCGCCGTACCCAGACCTTCGAGCGTCACCACAGATTTCGCACCAACCTCGGAGACCGGCATCATGCACGAGCGCACGGGTTTGCCTTCGATCAGCACCGTGCATGCGCCGCACTGCGCAAGTCCGCAGCCGAAACGCGGTCCGTTCAGTTCGAAATCATTGCGCAGTATGTAGAGCAGCGGCGTATCGGGTTCAACTGAAACCGTGCGCGTGCTGCCGTTAACCTTGACCTGGAAATCAGCCGGCATGGGGTCTCCTTCCTATTGGTGTAATCAGCACAACTTGTTATTGGGGATAATATAGACGAAGTTTGCCGCCCCCGAGAAGCAGATTTGAATTAACGGAACACCACATGAAAACAGAAAACGAACGCGTCACCACCCGCATGCGCGCACTATTGGCGCGCCCCGGTTGTCTGGTCGTGCCAGGAGTCGCCGACGCGTTTGCCGC
>JAYUYQ010000333.1:0-19412 GCA_043752435.1 Betaproteobacteria bacterium | reverse complement strand
GCTTCGCCAAGAGAAAGTAACCAAAGAGAAGGCGACCCAGGCTCGCCGCCCTTCGGGTTCCCTGCGCTGCTCGCCGATTCAGGCGGCTGCGGAACTCGACCTTGCCTTCGGCAAGGACTCAGACAGTCCTCGCCGACGACCCCTGAGCCGGCTGCGCTGCTCGGCGGCTCACATGGGGTAACCCGGTGGCATGCCACGATCAGAAATCGAAATAATGAAGCGATGCGGAACGCACACCCATGGTGTTGGGGTTAATCCCCTGTGCGCCGCCGAGCAGCGGAGTCGCACCGGGGGATGTCGGCGAGCACTGTGCGAGCGCGCGAAACCGTCCTGAATAGATGCAGATCCCCGCCCACGACCCTGTGCAATCATCGAGTTGGTGCGCGAGTTGCGCAGCCGCCCGGTGCGACGAGCAGCGCAGGGGAGTCCGAAGGACCGGCAAACCGGGGTGCCCTTTTCTTTGGTGACTTTCTTTTGGGCAAGCAAAAGAAAGTCACTAGCCGCCGGGCTACCCCCGGCGACTTTGACTTTGGTTGTGAACTCCGTCACCCACCACCCAAAGCCCCCTGCTATACAATCCCGCCAGCACCCAAAAAAAGCACAGGGAGATCACCATGGACATCGGCACCATAATCACCATCGGCATCCTGATCGTCATCGCCGTCTACGGCGTCACGATCTACAACAGCCTGGTCCAGATCAAGCACAACGTCACCAAGGCCTGGGCCAATATCGATGTGCTGCTGAAACAGCGCCACGACGAACTGCCCAAGCTGGTCGAGACCTGCAAGCAATACATGAAATTCGAGCAGGACACGCTGACCCGCGTCATCGAAGCGCGGTCGAAGGTGTTCACCGCGCGCGAGGCGCAGAACGTCCCAGCGCTGGGTCAGGCCGAAGGCGGCTTGCGTGCGGCGCTGGGCAGCCTGTTCGCACTGGCCGAGTCTTACCCTGAGCTGAAGGCCAACCAGACCTTTCAGCAATTGCAGACGCGTATTTCCAGCCTCGAAAACGCCATTGCCGACCGCCGCGAGTTTTACAACGAGTCGGTCAACGTCAACAACGTGCGCATCGAACAGTTCCCGGACGTGATCATCGCCCGGCTGCTCAATTTTAAAGAGGCGCAGCTGCTGGAGTTTTCCGAAGTAGAGAAAAAAGACGTCGACGTCAAACAGCTGTTCAATTCCTGATCGGGGCCTGAACAGCAACGATTTTCAACATGTTCGGTCGCATCACGTTCAACAAATCCCGTATGCACGGCCCGTGGTGGCTCTCGGGTGCTGCGCATTTCATCATCATTGTCATTGCCTTCCAGCTGGAAACGGCGGCGGCATGGCCGTGGGCGCTGCTGGCGATGTGCGTTGTCAGTTTTGTCGCCTGGCTCGGCAATTACCGCCGTTACCGCCAGATCCACGACCTGCCCACCTCCAAGGTCGCCTCCGCAGCGCAGGGTTATGTCGAACTCGTGGGGCGCGGCGAACTGCTGGACGGCACTCCCGTCATCAGCCGCCTGGGCGGACGACACTGCTGTTGGTATCACTTTCAGATCGAGGAAGAAAAATCTGACAACAAATGGGAAACCATTGATCAAGGCAGCAGTGTTGATCATTTCCTGCTGGTCGATGACACCGGCCAGTGCGTGATTTCGCCCGAAGGCGCGGAAGTCGTCACCAGCGATCATCGTTCATGGCGTGAAGGCCGCTTTCGTTACAACGAATGGCTGGTGCTGCCGTCGACGGTGCTCTACGCGCTGGGTGAATTCGTCACCCACAGCGGCAATGTGGGCGGCCATGCCGACGAGCGCGAAGAAATCCGCCTGCTGATCGACGACTGGAAACGCGACCAGACAACACTGAAAGAACGGTTTGACTTGAACCGCGACGGCACCATCGACATCAAGGAATGGGAGTTGGCGCGCCTGCAGGCTGCGCGCGAGATCCGCAAGCAACAGGCGGCACAAATGAACCACAAGGTCGAGGGTGTGCACCTGTTGCGCCAGCCCCGCGACAAACGCCTGTTTCTGCTCGCCAATGAAATGCCCGATGCGCTGGGCCGGCGCTATCTGCTGTGGAGCGTTTTCCATCTGGCTGTCATGATCGGTACCGGCGTCGGCAGCCTTATTCTGTTCGGCATAAAATAATACAATAAAATCAAATACTTATGATGAAAGAACAATACATTCAGGGTTTGGACAGCCGCGGTTTTCACCAACTGCATTACACCGATTGGGGTGATGCTGCGAATCCGCGTGTGGTGATCTGCGTACACGGCCTGACGCGCAACTGCCGCGATTTCGATGCGCTGGCCACTGTGCTGCAAAACGATTTGCGTGTCATCAGCGTCAGCATTGCCGGTCGTGGCAAAAGCAGCTGGCTGGCCAACCCCGACGATTACAGTTATCCGCAATACATGGCCGACATGACGGCGCTGATCGGGCGCATCACCGCGACCGGCAGCAACGATATTTCCTGGGTCGGCACCTCCATGGGCGGCATGCTCGGCATGTTGCTCGCCGCACAGCCCAACACGCCGATCCGGCGCCTGGTGCTGAACGACGTCGGCGCCGTCATTCCCAAAGCGGCCATGGAGCGCATCGGCAGCTATGTCAGCAAGATTCTGCGCTTCGGGAGCTGCGAAGAAACCGAGGCCTGGCTGCGCATGACGCTCGCGCCGTTCGGACCGCTGAGCGATGCGCAATGGCGACATTTGACCGTACACAATTCAAAACAGCATGACGACGGCAGCTGGAGCATGAACTACGATCCGAACATTGCGCTGCCTTTCCAAAAAGTGCAGGCCCGCGACATCGAATTGTGGAATTACTACGACGCGATCCGCTGCCCCACACTACTCCTGCGCGGTGCGTTATCCGATCTGCTGCAAAAAGACATTGCCGTGCAAATGACCCAGCGCGGCCCGCGGCCGGGACTGGTCGAATTCGAAGGCATCGGCCACGCGCCGGCGCTGATGAGCGATGACCAGATCCGGGTCGTGCGGAATTTTCTGCTGCAGGATCAGGCTGCAACGGCTTCACCGGCAAGGTGATAAAGGAGTAAAGGGGATGTTGCTGCTGCTGCGATTGCTGCGAAAATTCCTGGGCTGGGTGGATTTCATCCTGGTCAGCCTGCTGGTTTATCTGCTGGCCTGGCTGCCGTGGTCCGGCAAACATCCGGTGGCGCACCTGTTCCCCGTCTGGTGCAGGACTTTCGTGCGCGCGCTCGACGTCGATATCCGCGTTCATCAAAAAAATCGCCGGCGTCTGCCGCAGCGCTACATTCTCATTGCCAATCATCCGTCGGCTTTCGAGGACATCGGCATCCCGGCGGTATTCAACGTGGTGTCCCTGGCCAAGCTTCAGGTGCAGGACTGGTTCATCGCGGGACGGATTGCGAGGACGGCGGGCACGCTGTTCGTGGATCGCGACAATCCCGTATCGCGGCAGCAGGTCATCCAGACCATGGTGGACGCCGTCAACGCCGGCCGCAACATCGCGCTCTACCCTGAAGGGGGCTGCAAGGGACGGCGCCTGCACAAGGAGTTCAAATCCGGGGCCTTCGATGTGTCGATCCGGACCGGAGTCCCGATCCTGCCGGTATTCCTGCACTATGAAGCGCAGGACGATTTCGAGTGGCAGCCTCCCTACACGCTGCCGGACAAGATCCGGCACTTCATGTCCGCGGCAAACAACCGCGCCAATTATTATGTGTTCGACCCGCTGGACCCTAAAGACTACGTCGACAAATATGCGATGAAAGCGGCAGCGTATGCGCTCTACGTCCGCTGGAATGCCCAATACCTGGAGTAACGCGGCGGGCACCTGTAAAACACCTGCCCATGCGCTGGAGATGCTTCGGCGCGATGATCGACATCCCTTTTGCAAACCAGGCTGTCTGCTCAGCGCGGCGTTCCCGGACGCCGCCCCTCCTGCTGCATGCGCCGCAATGCGCTGAACTCTTCCGGTGATATGCGCCGGTCACCGTCGCGATCGACCCGGCCGAATTCCCGGGCAATGAATGGAAATCGCCCTTCCACTTCCGCCGGAGACAGATAACCGTCGCCATCGCGGTCAGCGCCGCGAAACTCCGCGCCGCTGCTATCGCGCGCGCGATCCGGCACCAGTTCCGGCCGCGGTGGCCGCTCACGCGGATCGGCATCAGGCGTCACTTCACGCGACTGCACGGCATCCGCCGCACGCGACATGGTCGACTCCGCGGCCGGGACAGCTTCCTGCGCCGGTGCGACTGCAACCGGAGTCGATAATGGCTGCGCCGCTACGGGCGCTGTTTGCAGCGTCTGTTGCGGGCGGCGCTTGTACCAGTCGATCCCTACCAGCAAGATCAACAGCAACAGCAGCCCCAGGCTGAAACGGCCCCAGCCCATCCCCGAGTCCGAACGCGCCGGCGGGCGCGGCGGCCGGCGGGACCCTGCTGCTGTTGGCGGTGTAATTGCGGCTGCCGTCGCGGATCGTGACGGGCCAACCCCCGCGGCGAGCGGCGACAGTTGCGCCTGCGCATCGAACACCGCCCGCCACTCTGCAACACTTTGCGGACGCAGTTCCGGTTGCACCTTCAACGCCCACTCGATGGCGCGCAGCAAAGGTTCGCTGTAACGACCACTTGCTGTCGCCAGCACCTGCGCCACGGTGTCATTCTGCAGTCGGCTCACGGCGTCGGGCGGATTTTTATCAGTCACCACGCGAAACAGCACACCGCCCAGCGCATAAAGATCGGTCCACGGCCCCTGCTTGCCGTCGGTCGCGTATTGTTCCAGCGGCGCGAATCCCGGGGTCAGCACGGCGGTCATGCCGTGGGTGCCGCCGCCGGTGGCGCGCGCCGCGCCGAAATCCAGCAATACAGGGCTGCCGTTGGCGCGGATGAAAATATTGCCGGGCTTGATGTCGCGGTGCAGGAATTTAGCGGCATGCACTGCCGCCAGTCCGTCGAGAAGCGGCAGCAGGATGCGGCGCAATTCCGTCTCAGGCGGCTGCGGCGCCCGCTTCAGCAACTGGCTCAGTGATTCGCCCTCCTCGTAGTCCATCACCATATAGCCGGTGCCGTTGGACTCGAAGTAGCGGTTGACGCGCACGATGTGCGGATGGCTGAACCGCGCCAGTGTGCGCGCTTCCAGAATGAATCGTTCAAGGCCCCACTGATAGTCGTGCTGGTGATCGGTGGATACCGGCACCACGCTGCCGTCCAGCGCACGCACTGCAAGGTCGCCGGGCAGGTATTCCTTGATCGCGACCTGTTTCTCGAGATGGGTATACCGGGCCAGATAGGTGATGCCGAAACCGCCAATACCAAGCACCGACACGAGCCGTGTATTCGCTCAGTGTCGAACTCAGGTCAAGCGCATTGCGGTAGACGGTCGCGTCGGTCATCGCTGCCGGGTTTCACCACCCTGTTGTTCGTAAAGTGAACTATGCTTTCTGGACTGTATCACGCGCCTGCTGCATCGCCTGCAGCAGGACTTCCGGATCCTGCGCGCCCGACATGCTGATGGTCTTGTTGAAAATGAAAAACGGCACGCCGTTGACGCCGGCGTTGCGCGCTTCAATGTCCGCGCTGCGAATCACATCGGCATCCGCTCCGCTCTCCAGATATTGTAATGTCCCATCGAGATCCATTCCGGCCTCCGAAGCGTAATCCGCGAGCACGACGCTATCGGTCAGGTTCGCGCCATCGATGAAATAAGCGCGGAACAGAATTTCCGCCACTGCATCTTGTTTGCCCAGTTCTCCAGCGTGATGCAGCAAGCGATGCGCCTTGACCGTGTTGGGCTGCACAGTGATTTTTTCGAATTGCATGTCCAGCCCGATGCTCTTGCCGACAAGGGCCACGCGCTGGTAACGGCTGTGGTCCTTGTCGCCAAATTTGCGCCGGATGTATTCCAGGCGCGGAATACCAGACTCCGGCAGATCGGGGTTCAACTGGAACGGCAGCCAGCGCACGGCCGGCGTTTCTTCATCGGGATACAGTTCAGCGAACTGCTTCAGCGCGAGTTCCAGCTTGCGCTTGCCGATGAAGCACCAGGGTCAAACCACGTCGGAAACGATGTCGATGCTGATGCGCTGGCTCATGGCTGCTCCTGTGGATAAGGAATCAAAGGATAAGGCATAAAGGCGTTATTCTAAGCATTTGATTTAATTGATAAAATAAATTAACTGCGGAGATGACTGAGGTCGAGCCGCCCGGCAAAAAATCCCGGCACCGACTGCAGGAAATTACCGCACTGTTTTTCGCTCCAGCCGCCAAACGCAGCGTTGAGGCGGAACTTGTCCTCGATGTCGGCGCGCGACAGCGGCTCCTGCACCCCGCCGCGGATATGCGGCTGGCGCTCCTCCACCACACGCCCGTCTTTCAGGGTCATGCGCACATGCCCGGTGTAGGCCTTCGGGTAGGGATTATTCGGATCGACCACGTAACGCACCTTGGCTGCCAGCGCGAGTATGCGCGGATCGCGCACGGTCTCTTCAGTGAACGCCGCCAGCCCCGCACCGCCGGTGACAAAGGCCACCGCGATATTGAACGGCGCGCTGAATTTCGCCGCGTATTCATTGGCCGGACGGTGTTTCGACGGCAGCGGATCCCACAAGCGGTGCACATACCCTTCCGCGGTTTCGCACAACACATCGGTCACGTCTTCCGCCTTGAAGCCCTGTTTCGCCAGGCGCAGAGCGCAATCGACATAGGGCTGGTTCATGGTGCCCGTGGCATAAGGTTTGAAAGTAATGCGCGAGATATACCAATCGCGGCCGAAATCACGCGTCAGCACGTCGTAATTGCCTTCGGTGGCGCGGGCAAAACCGTTGAACAGGCCGTGCGTGCCCTCGAACACCGTGCGCGGCCCGAGGAATCCCTGCGCGCCCAGGCGCGCAGCCTGGATGCCCACCTGCGCCGCCCACCCGGCGTGCAGGCGTTTGGTCCACGCCCCTTCAGCCAGATATTCGATGATGCCGCTGGCCATGCTGCCGGCGATGCCCAGTGCATCGACGGTCTGCTGCTTGTTCAGATTCAGCGTGCGCGCCACCGCCAGCGTCGCCGCCATTGCACCGAGCACGGCAGTCGGATGAAATCCGGATTTGTGGATTGCCTTCGGAATCACCATCGACATCCGGCACAGGGTTTCAACACCGACGACAAAACCCGCCAGTGCATCACGCCCGTCGCAGCCAAACCGTTCGGCCGCCGCCAGCACCGCAGGCCCAATGACCGTGCTTGAATGCACCGGCCCACCCTCGAAGGTGTCGTCGAAATCCTCGCCATGGGTGGCCGTGCCGTTGATCAGCGCCGCGGCCTCTGCTGAAAACATCTGTTCGTGCCCGATGGCAGTACAGGGTCCGCCGGCATCGACACCGGCGATCACCGCTTTCACATAGTTGGTGTCACGCGCCGCCACGCACAGGCCCACGACGTCGATCAGCAACGCCTCGGCGCGGGCGCGCACCGCCTCCGGCAGCTTGTCGACGGTCAGCGCCATGGCCTGATCGGCGAGTTTTTCAGCTAAAGCTACTTCGGGTAATTTTGCAGTCATCTGTTTACAAGTCCATCAAATAAAGAAAAAGAAACGGGGGTTAGTGGTCGTTGAAAGAGCGTTGGGCGAGCGCGTGGGAGCATAGCGACCCAGCGCACACGCCTTCAAATCCCCGCAAAAAAGAGACTTGAAGAACCGCTAATTGTGTTCATCACAAATGGCGGTTGCCTTTCAACAACGGCCACAAACCCCCGTTGTCATGCTTTTTGTTATCGGGAAACTTATTAAACTCAGCGCACAACCTTAGCGCCGGCTTCCTTCAGGATGTCGCGCATCTGGTTGGTATAGGTATCGAAGAACTTGGACAGTTCGGCAGACTTCTGGAAGCCGTCCTCGAACTGCTGATCTTCGAGGTATTTGCGCCAGGTTGCTGTTTTCGAGAGGCGCAGGAACAGGTCTTCGTAATAGGCCACCACATCCGGCGCCACGCCGGGAGGCATCAGGATACCCCGCACCTGCGGCACGTTCGGGATATCAAACCCGGCTTCCTTGATGGTCGGTATGTTGGGGAAACCGGCCAGGCGTTTGTCGGAAACCTGGGCAATCACCCGCATGCCGCCGACCTTGATGTGCTCACCGGCTTCCTGCGGCTCGATGATCATCATGTTGACATGGCCGCCGAGCAGCGCGGCAATACGCTCACCGCCACCGGGAAAGGAAATATAGGCCCAGCTGGAATTGGTTTCTTTCATCAGCAGCTGGCGTACCACGTTGTCACGGCTGGTGATTGAACCGCCCGACTGTTTCATCGTGCCCGGCGCTTTTTTCGCTGCATCGATGAAATCCTTCAGCGTCTTGTAGGGCGCGTCGGCTTTCACCGCTACCAGTGCCGGCTCCAGCACCAGACGCACGATCGGGGTCATGTCTTTGACCGTGTGCTGTGCCTCGGCGCGGGTCAGCGGATTGGTCAGCCAGTTGCCGGTAAACACGGCGATGGCGTGGGTGTCGCCTTTTTTCTCAGCCACATAGGCCATGGCGCGCAGGCCGCCGCCACCATCGCGGTTGTTGACCTGAAAACGCACGGGGGCGAGGTTTTCCTTCTCGATAACCTGAGAGATGAACCGCGCCAGCACGTCGGCGCCGCCGCCGGGTCCCGTGTGTACGATGAACTCGACCGGTTTGGTCGGCTTGAACTGGGCCCAGGCAGGGGCAGCGGCCAGTGCAGCAGCACAGGCGGTGATGATGATGCGGTTACAGAATTTCATTTTTTAATCCTCCTCGTTTGGCAGACTTATGTAATTAACTCAGGTAACAAAACCAGTTACCCGTATGGACTGAGGCGAGCCGCAAAGGTTCAGCGGCTTGGTATAGCCACTTATCTTGGTATAGCCACTCATGTCAGCCGTTTTCTTCGAGCGCCTTGACCCGCCAGGCATTGGCGCGGCGAAACAGCGGCAGACACAGCAGGATGACAGCCAGAACCAGCATCGTGGCCGAGATCGGTCTGGACACCAGAATACTGAGATCACCCTGCGACATCATCAGCGACTGGCGCAGCGCGCGCTCCATCGAGTCGCCGAGCACCAGTCCGAGGATCAGCGGCGCCGAGGGATAATCCAGTCGCCGAACTGCGTAACCGAGCAGTCCGAAGACCACCAGCATCCAGCAGTCGAACAGGCTGCTCGACACGGCATAAACGCCGATGATGGAAATGCCGAAAATGATCGGATACAGGATGTATTCGCGCAGCTTGAGAATTTGCGCAAACAGCGGGATCAGCGGCAGGTTCAGCACCAGCAGCATCACATTGCCTACATACATACTGGCGACCAGCCCCCAGAACAGATCCGGGTTCTCCTGGATCATCAGCGGTCCGGGACGCAATCCCCACAGGATGAATGCCGCAAGCAGGATCGCCGTGGTGCCCGAGCCGGGTATACCCAGCGTCAGCAGTGGCACCATCGCGCCGCCGGTTTCCGAATTGTTGGCGCCTTCCGGTGCCGCAACGCCCTCGGGCACCCCTGTGCCGAATTTCTCCGGATGCTTCGACACCGCTTTTTCAATGCCGTAGGAAATAAAAGAGGCGATCGTTGAACCGGCGCCCGGCAGCACACCGATAATGAAGCCGACAATAGAGCCGTTGAAAAAAGCAAAACGGCAGGCCTTGAGTTCTTCCATGGTCGGCAGCAGATTGCGCAGCCCCTTGGGCACCGGCAGCATGACGCCCTCCTCGCGTTTCTCCATGTTGCCGAATACTTCACCCAGCGCAAACACGCCGATGGCAACAATGACGAAATCCACGCCGTCAAGCATCTCGGAGCGGCCAAAGGTAAAGCGTGACGCATCGCTGAACAGGTCGATACCCATACTGGCGATCCACAGTCCCACCAGCATCGCCAGCAGCGCCTTGATCATCGACTCGCCCGCCAGCAGCACCACCATCGCCAGCCCCATGAACATCAGCGCAAAATATTCCGGCGAACTGAAGGACAGCCCGAATTTTGCCAGTGGCGGTGCCAGCAGCATCAGACCGACCACACCCACGGTCCCGGCAATGAAGGAAGAAATCGCGGCAATGCCCAGCGCCGCACCGGCGCGACCCTTGCGCGCCATCTGGTAACCGTCAAGACAGGTCACCACCGACGCCGATTCGCCCGGCACGTTGAGCAGGATCGCCGTGGTCGACCCGCCGTATTTGGCACCGTAATAAATGCCGGCGAGCATGATCACTGCGGTGGTCGGCGGCATGTTGAAGGTCAGCGGCAGCAGCATTGCGATGGTTGCCGCGGGCCCGAGGCCCGGCATCACGCCCACCGCCGTGCCGAGGAACACGCCGACAAAGCACCAGAACAGGTTCAGCGGCTGCAACGCGACCGCAAAACCGTGGCCGAGGCTGGTCAGGACTTCCATATCAGAAGCCCAGCGGTCCGGCCGGCAGGCTGAGCTGCAGCGCCAGTCCGAACACCAGGTAAAAACCGGCGGCATTGCCGACGGCAACCGCCAGCGCCACTTTCAGCGACTGGCCATACATCACCGCCACCACAAACAGCGTCAGCAGCGCCAGCGCGAGCAGGAATCCAAGTGGTTTGATCAATGCGACACAGACGGCGAACGCCGCCCAAACGATCAGCGCGCGCCCGATGCCCGTCCAGTCCACCGCTTTTTTCGGAGCGGTTGCAGAAAATCCAGAATGCAGAACCAAAGCCAGTGACAGCACCACCATGGCAACGCCGTACCACATCGGGAAGAACCCCGGGCCCGGACCTTCCGCGGTGCTGTAGTCCCAGCGCCAGGCTTGGCTGACGATGTACGCGCCCAGCGCGGCCAGCACTGCGCCGGAGACGACATCACCCTTGATCCATTTAGATTGCGTCACACTGCTGCTCCTGCTTTACCCCGTTCTTGAAACAAACGGGGCCTAAGCGCGATTTGGTCCGAATTTTGGTCCTAAGCGCGTTTGGTTCTTTTGTAACGACCCACCGGCACAATTTCCGCGGTGGTGCCGCCGGGTGCACGGAATTTCACCGGAATCACACCCGGATCGCTGATGATGGTGCAGCCGTACTTCTTGATTTCTTCGGTGTATTTCTCGATGTCTTCGACTTCGATGGCGAAATGGTGAATACACGGCCCAGCGCCCGAAGCCTTGGATTCGGCAGATTGCGTGTCGGCGTCGTATTTGATCAGCGTGAAGTCCATGTCGCCGTCGGTCAGATGGCAGGAAATATGATCCCGCGTCTTTTTAGTCACGACTTCCTCGAAGCCGAACACTTTTTGGTAAAACTCGGTGGTCTTTTCAAGATCATCGACTTTCAGAGCCAGATGCACGATGCGATTCATGGATACCCCCTCGGTTCAAACGTCAAAATTGTCGGCTTAATTATCAATCTCGTAACCCGCAACGCGCAGACTGGGCCGGAATTCCGCAGCCGTCAGGCGGCGCACGAACTCGCGCGCCAGTTCGGGTTGTGCTGCGCGGGCGGCAATGCCCGCGGTATAAACAGTTTTCATCTGGAACTCGTCGGGCAGCGCTCCGACATAAGTCACGCCCGCAATCGGCAGTATCTCGGTGTTCTGGGTGATGCCCAGTTCGAAATTGCCGTTGCTCGCCGCCAGCCAGTTCATCGCCGCGTTGCCATTGGGAAAAAACTGCATGCGGTCCTCGACCTGCGAAGCAACGCCCAGACGTTCCATCAGTTTCATCACGATCTTGCCGGCGGTTGCCGTTGCCGGATCCGGGCAAACAATCACCGAAGCAGCGAGTATGTTGCCACGCAGTGTTTCGCGGGTCCGCACTTCGGGCAAGGGCGTGCCGGCGCGTACTGCAACACCGGTGCCAACCTTGCCGATATCGGTCACTGAAGACACTGCGACCATGCCGCCAGACACCAAATCCTGGATCAGTTGCGCGCTGAGAATGATCACATCAGTCGGCTCGCCGCCGACCATGCGCGCCTTCATAGCACCGACGGCGCCGTATGCAGCCTCAACCTCATGCCCGTCGCGCCGCAATCCTGCGATCACCTGCTCACACACAGCCTGTGCCGCCCCGGCGCTCAGCAAGCGCAATACCGCCATGACTTTGCTCCCCGCGGATGAATTAAACGTCCGATTTTACCAGCAGCCCCTGCTAACTCCTACCCCTTGGAGTCCGCATAATCCACGCATACAGGGTTGCTGCAGTGCAGTGTCTGGCATAGGCTTCGTCAGATTATGAAACGCGTCCACAACGCCCGGCACATGACCGAGGCCCACCTGATCCGCGGCTTCCTCGAGTCGCACGGAATAGACGCCCTGGTCCGCGGTGATTTCCTCACCGGTGGCTGGGGCGAGTTGCCGGTAGACGTCTGCGCGGTCTGGATTACCGACGATAGCCGGTATGAGGATGCCGACCAGTTGCTGCGGGATTTCCTCGGCGGCTCACTGGCGCGTATTCATGGCGGCCCGGCCTGGTCATGTCCGCATTGCAATGAAACCATTGAAGGCCAGTTCACTGCCTGCTGGCGATGCGGGGGGCAAGGGCCGCTGCCTGACTGATAACCGGCAAACGGGCCGCTGTAATGGGACTGGCGAAGCGGGACTAGCGAAGCGATCACGACCGCCAAACACCGGCACATCCGGTTTCAATATTCATTAAATAACAAATTGTCATGACTGTGACACGACGTTCGCCCGGTCACTGGCAATGCGGCCATCCACCAGTTCAACAATGCGATCGCAGCGCTCTGCCAGTCGTGGATCATGGGTAACGATCAGCAATGCGGTACCGAATTCGCGGTTAAAACGACGCAACAACGCAAAAATGCTGTCGCTGGTGACCGTGTCGAGGTTGCCGGTGGGCTCGTCAGCCAGCACTAGCTGGGGTTCCTGCACCAGGGCTCGCGCAATGGCCACGCGCTGCTGCATGCCCCCGGACAGCTCCTGCGGCTTCTTGTCATAGGCTTTGCTCAAACCCACAGCGTCCAGCAGCGTCGTGGCGCGGGCACGCAAGTCGGTGGCCGGCCGCCGGCCGCCATCAATACCGGCGCCGCGCCGCTGGCCGATCAACCCCGGCATCATCACGTTTTCCAGCGCCGTGAATGCGGGCAGCAGGTGGTGAAACTGGAAAATGAAACCCAGCACCGCATGACGGGCATAGGTTCGCTCATCGTCATTGAAACCGGTCACGTCACGACCTGAAAGGTGGTAACTGCCCGCGGAAGCGGCTTCAAGCAAGCCGATGTTGTTCAGCAGCGTGCTTTTACCCGACCCCGAAGGGCCGATCAACGCAGTAAATTCACCCGGCTGGATGCTGAGGTCAATGCCATGCAGTACTTCCTCCTCGTTAGGCAGGCCCGCGTTGTAGGTTTTACGCAAACCCTGCAGCCATATCAATGGTTCGCCGCGTCCCATCACTCAGCCTCTGATGGCCTGCGCGGGATCCAGCCGTGCGGCATTGCGGGCCGGCAAAGCCGCAGAGAGCAGGCCGAGCGCAGCGGCAGCGAGGACAACGATACCGATCAGCTGAACGTCATAAACAAGCGAAAAAAGTGCCTGCCCTTCAGCATCGCGCAAAACATGGCTGAACACCACGATCAGCAGGTATCCAAGCACCGAACCCAGCAGCGCGCCCGCTACGCCGACCATGACCCCCTGCCACAGGAACACGCGCAGCATCTGCTGACGGGTTGCGCCTACCGCGCGCAGGATGCCGATTTCCTTGCGCTTCTGCACGACCGACACCACCAATACGCTGGCGATGCCCAGTACCACGACAATCGAAATAAACACCTTTATCAGCGTGGTCATGATGTTCTGGTTATTGATCGCGGAAAAAATGAAAGTATTGGTCTGGATCCAGTCCTCGATCAGCTGGCCGGACTGCGTCCGCAGCCGGTCCGCCACTTCTTCTGCCTTCATCATCTCCAGCACCGAGACATCAAGGTTGGTCACCCGGCCCGGGATGCCCAACAGACTCTGAGCGGAGCGCAAATCGGTATAGACGTAGCGGCGGTTCAGCTCCCGCGAACCGAGATCAAGCAACGCGCGGATACGGAACACTTCGCTGACTCCTTGTGCCGACTGCACACGAAACCGGTCGCCGAGCACAGCGCCCAGATCCTTGGCCAGCTCGATACCGATCAGGGCATCGCCCGGACCAAGTTGCAGCACGCCGGCGCTGATCTTGTCATCAAGGCGCACCACACGGAGGTAACGCTCCAGCTCCGTGCCCAGCAGCAGCACCGAGCGCGAAGCGTCGCCCTTAATGCCTAGCGCTGAACCTGATGCGACCGGCGCCACTGCCCTGACCCCCGGTGTCTGCTCCACGGTCTGCAGCAGCGACTGCCAGCCGTCGATGGTGGTCAGCCGTTGCGGCCGCGCCTGCAGTGAAAAGATGCGCGGCAGCCCGACGCCGCCGGCGATCAGGGGCGCCACCGTTTCTTCCGGCGGTTTGACCACGATATGCGGCTGCGCGCCGGTCACCCGGCTGATCAGGTCCGCCTGCACTCCGGCGAGAACCGCTGTAATGAAAAAAATGACCGCAACGCCGATGCCGGCGCCACCTACAGTCAACGCGGTCTGCATGCGGCCCTCGCGCAGGAAGCGCAAGGCCACCGTCAGCTCAAAACCCAGGGCAGTCATCTCTGGCCGCGGACGCGGGTGCCGGCCTCCACGTCGCGATTGATGATCACGAGTTCGCCGGCTTTGAGTCCATCGATGATGGCAACACGCCCCTGGGACTGCAAGCCGGTGCGCACCGCCACCCGGACTGCAACGCCGTCACGCTCGACCAGCACCCAGGGCGCATCGGTCTGCAGCTGCCGCACGCTGTCGGCCGGCAGCATGATGGCCTGCTTCAGCAGGGGACCCTGCAGATCGATGGCAATGGACATGTCGGACTTCAGCAGTGGCGGCGGTTTGGGCACATCGAGCCGCAGTTCCACCGTGCCGCGTGCAGCATCGATGCCTGGCGATACATAATTCACCACCGCTTCGAAACGCTCGTTCGGAAACGCATCAGCGGCAGCCGTTGCAACGGCCCCGGTCCTGATCAGAGGCAGGTTTTTCTCATCAACCTGTACGATCAGCCGCACCGGCCCGTCGAGCGCCAGAGTCATCATTTTTCGTCCCGGCTGTGCAATGTCGCCAGGCTCGATCAAGCGCTCCAGCACCACGCCCGCGGCAGGTGCGCGGATCACCGTTTGTGAAAAGCGCGCCTGCGCAAGCAGAAGAGCGGCCTCGGCTTCGACCAGCAGGCTTTGCGCCTGCTGCGATTCGGCGCCGGTCGTGGACTGCGCACCGGTCTGCGCACGCGCACTTTCGAGCTGGCTTCGCGCCACATCAAGCTGCCGTTCCGCATCGTCCAAACGCGACCGGCTGACAAACCCCTTCGCCACCAGGTCACGTGCACGCTGCGCTTCGCGTTCGGCCAGCGTGAGGTTGGCCAGGGCCTGTTGCTGTGCAGCCTGCGCCATGGGCAAGGCCAGGGTTTTCACCGAAGACACCCGCGCCCGCGCCCTTGTCACTGCAGCCTTGGACTGGGCCATAGCAGCTTTAAGTTCACTCGGGTCGAGTTCAACCAGGATTTCATCGGGAGCCACACGTGCACCCTCGCGTACCCGCACAGTCTGCACCCTGCCGGTAATCGTCGCGCCGATGTCTACCCGTGATGGCGCCAGCACCCGGCCGCTCGCCACCACGCTGGTCTGAATATCGGCAGGCGCTGCGCTGACCACTTGCACTGCCACGCCTGCCGGCCGCAACATGAACAGGATCAGCGCCGCCAGCAGCAGCACGACGACAATGATGAAGATATTGCGGCGCATAGACAGCCGCGGGTTAGCTGTCACTATCGCGCCAGGAAATCGCGCACAGAAGCTTCATCGTGCAAGCGCCAGATGCGCGCAATCAGTTGTTTCATTTCATCCTCCGTCGCAGCCCCCGAGTACGCCACCAGCCGCTGCGCCTTGTCTTCGAGTTCGGCACGCGACAGTGTGTTTTCCGGGTCGCCCTTCGGCGTCTCGACGCGGCATTCAAGTGTACGGCCGTCATCAGTCTGCACCGTGACGCGACCGATCCAGCGCCGCGGATAAGCGGCATCGATATCTGTGTCAAAAACCATAGTCACACGGTCGTGGAATTTACGTAAATTATTGTTTTTAATGGATATTTCAGTAAAGTCCGGGAGAGATGCGCGACCCAGTGTGGCAATCAGCGCCAGCACAAAACCCATCGAGAACTTGGACTGATGCACGGTCTGCGGATCGGTCACCGGTCCGAGTACGTCGATCGCGCCCTGATGCACATGCGCGGTGACTTTCACAATGTCATCGGCCTTAAGTTTGTGCTGCTGCATCAGCGTGAGCAAGGCATCCGCGGCAGGATGGGTGTGGCGGCAGGACGCATGGAATTTGAATGAGGTTTCTGCCGTCGCCCAGCGCGTGCCCAGGCCGTCGGTCAGCCAGCGTACATCGGCATCGCTGGACATGCCCGCAGCCATGCCCTGTTTGCCTTCGAAAATCTCGCGCGCACCGGTAAAGCCGTCACGAGCAATGTAGGCCGCCATCAAACCATCGGCCGCCGCCTTCGCGGTATGCAGTTGTTTCGAATCAGCGGCGTCGCGCAGAAATTCCCACAGCCCCGCCGCCATGGTGCCGGCCGAACCCAGGCAATGCTGCATTTTTTCGGCATCAAGCTTCAGCACATGCGCAACACCGGCGGCAGCGGCGAGTTTGCCCGCAGTGCCGGTGGTGTGAAATATTTTGTAATGCGAACGGCCGAGGAATTCGCCGACACGCACGCCGCATTCGTAACCGGCGACCGACGCCGCGATCAACTCCCTGCCGGTGGCGCCGACATCCTGCGCCGCGGCCAGCACCGCGGGAAACACCACCGTGCCCGGATGCAGCACCGAACTGTTGTGCAGATCATCCTGCTCGACAAAATGCGACGCCGCGCCGTTGACCAGTGCCGCAAACAGCGGTGATGTGCGTTTGCGTGTCAGCAGGTTCTCGGCGCTGCCGTCTTTGGGACCCATCGCCGCAGCAAACGCATCAATCGCGGATACCGGCCGCGCGCCCTTGCCCGCCAATGCCGATGCAAGCCAGTCAAGGAACAGATCCTCGGTGCGCGCAACCACGGCCTGCGGCAGATCTTCGTAGCGGATGGCCGCAAGAAAAGTGCTGAGCGTCTGCGACGGACTGACGACAGGTGGTGGTTGTTTCTTCACGGGCATTTGCATGTTGGGCTCCGGTATGAGTGGTATTTTAAAACAAACCCCGCGTTTTACCTGGGTGAAATTCCCGATGTTAAGCTTCCGGATAACAAACAAACCGGGGAATCCGCATGGCAAAACGCAAATCCATCCGCACCGACATCGCCTGGAGCACGGTTGACCGCATCACCGTCAAAGGCCACGACCTGTGCAGTGAAATTCTCGGCAAGCTGTCGCTGGGCGACATGGCCTTCCTGGAAATCACCGACCGCCTGCCGACACCGCGCGAATCAGTGATGTTCAACGCCATCGCGGTAACGCTGGTCGAACACGGCCTGACGCCGAGCTCGATCGCCGCGCGCATGACCTACACCGGAGCCCCCGAGGCGATGCAGGCCGCCGTCGCTGCCGGCCTGTGCGGTCTGGGCAGCGTGTTTGTCGGCAGCATGGAAACGGCGGCGCGCATGCTGCAGGAAGCCCTGCCCGATCCGGGCGTCGATGCCGACCTCGACCTGTTGGCCGTGCAGATCGTTGAACGTTTTCATGCACGCAAACAGATTGTCCCGGGCATCGGCCACACGCTGCACAAGCCGATCGACCCGCGCGCGCCGCGACTGTTCGCCATCGCCGCTGAACAGGGTTACGACGGCCCTTATGTCCGGTTGATGCAAAAAGTCGGCGCGCAGGCGGAAAAGGTTTACGGCAAATCACTGCCGGTCAACGCCACCGGCGCCATCGGCGCGATTGCCAGTGAGCTCCGGCTGCCGTGGAAAATCGTCCGCGGCATCGGCGTGATGGCACGCGCCATCGGCCTCGTCGGCCACATCCTCGAGGAGATGAAAAACCCGATGGCGTACGAAATCAAGCAGCGGGCGGAAGAAGAAGCCACGGCGCACTTACGCAATGATTGATTCTTTCCAAAAAAATGACAGCCTCGCCAGAGGCATGTTTTTGTCATTATTTATGCAATTTTCAAAAAAGCAATTCCTGCAGCGCAGCATATTCACGACGGTTGACAACGTCATGCAGCAGCGCAAAATCGCCTTTCCTGACGATCGTCCGATCGCCGGAAATCCGGGAGGGGTAAAAAATGAAACGACTGTACGCGATTGTCCTGGTTGCCGCCGCACTGCTGGTTGCCGGCTGTGCCAGTATATCTTCACCAGGCTGGGTCACGCTGATCGACGGCGAAAAAGGTCTCGAAAACTTCAACCGTATCGGTGACGCCAACTGGCGCGCTGAGGGCGGCGCCATCGTTGCCGACAAGGCCAAGGGCTCCTCGCATCTCGTCACCAAAAACTCTTACAAGGATTTCGTAATCTATGCCGAGTTCTGGGCAGACACCACGACCAACAGCGGCATCTTCATGCGCGCATCTGATCCCCTGAAGATCGGCGCCGACAATTCGTATGAAGTGAACATTTATGACCAGCGCCCCGGCGAGGAATACAGCACCGGTGCCATCGTCGGTTTTGCCCAAGTCAAGGCGCCACTGCCCAAGGCTGGTGGCAAATGGAACAACTTCGAGATTTATGCCAACGGTCCGGAATTGACGGTCAAGTTCAACGGCAACGTGACCGTCAGCACCATGAACAGCCAGTTCAAGGAAGGACCGTTCTCGCTGCAATTTGCCAACGGTCCGAAGGATGCGCCGGGTGGCCCCATTAAGTGGCGCAAGGTGATGGTCAGGCCGCTGTAATACCGCCCGCCGGAGGCCATCCGGCAACGGAAAAACAAAGGGGCGCAAGCCCACTTTGTTTTTTTCATGTCATGGCGCGGCAGTCTAGATCCGGCACTCCTCGGAACTGCAACCAAGATCGCGATCGGACTCGGCCAGCAGACGATCAAAAGTTTCCGGCACACGCATGACACGACCGATGACGGTCGGTGAATGCGCCTGCAGCCACTGGCTGTGCGTGGGATGATCACCGCCAGCGACGATCAGGATGATGTTGTCGGGTTTTTTCGCGATGGGCCACGGGTCGAGCTTGATGCTGTCCCGCACCGCCGGGCTCGGATCAATTTCGATCCATGCCGGGCCACCCGCACGTTTCAGTTGCGCCATCGGAATTTTCGAATTTTCCCACAGGAACTCGCGCAGCTTCTGCGGCGTCCAGCCGAGTTTGGCCATCATCCCGGCCACCACCGGCGACACCAGCATCGCACCCGGCGTGCCTTGATCCCAACCAGCCAGTGCCGCCATATTCGGCGTGCGCATGAAATCCGCCATGCGGTGCAGGCCCTG
>JAYUYQ010000332.1:0-3327 GCA_043752435.1 Betaproteobacteria bacterium | reverse complement strand
CCTGCGCCGTCGGCAATTGTCCCAGCGCAGTGGCATAAGCCTCAAACAATTGCTCGTGGGGATCCTCCCGCGGCAGCAGTTTCAGCAGCAGTTCATTGAGGTAAAACCCGCAGATCAGGCTCAGGCCACGCAGCGGCATGTAACCGCCCTGCCATTCAGCCTTGTGCAGCGTTTTGAGTTCGGACTTGCCGGACCAGGCCAGCAGCAGTGGCTGAAAGGCCATCAGCACGCCGCGCAACGCTGACCGCGGCCGCCGCGCCCCCCGGGCAATCAGCGCCACCCGTCCGGTATCCCGGGTGTAGATTTCGGCGACCAGGCTGGTTTCCCGGTACGGGTAGGTGTGCAGCAGGTACGCCGGCTGCCCGTCGCGTCGGGCGCGTTCAGCCATGGCCATACCGTGCTGTATTCAATCGCGGTATGACTTTAATTAAGTTAATTAACATATTGTTTTTATTAACAATATTTACTCTATGCCTGTGCGTTTAAGCACCGCATCATCATCCGCCCAGCCCGACTTCACCTTGACCCAGATTTCGAGGAACACCTTGCCGCCAAACAGGCGCTCCATGTCCAGCCGCGCCTGGGTTCCGATCTGCTTCAGCTTCTCGCCGCCCTTGCCGATAACAATGCCTTTCTGACCGGCCTTGTCGACGAGAATGCAGGCATTGATGCGGCGCAGGCCGTCAACGATCTCGAATTTCTCGATCTCCACTGCCGTCGAATACGGCAATTCCTCGCCCAGCAGCCGGAACAGCTTCTCCCGCACCAGTTCAGCGGCCAGCGTGCGTTCGCTGGCCGTGGTGATTTCATCTTCCGCGTAGAGGCGTTCCTGCTGCGGCAGGAATCCGGCGATGGCCTCCAGCAGGTTGTCCGCACCGACGCCGTTTTTGGCGGAAACCGGCACGATGGCGGCCGGATGCGCCAGCGCCTCCAGTTCCTGCATGAACGGCAGAAGTTCGTTCTTATTGGCCAGCTCATCGATTTTGTTGACGGCAATCACCACCGGCGCACAATCCTGCAGCAAACCCAGCACTGTCTTGTCTTCCGCGGTCAGGTAGCGCGCCTCGACCACCCATACGATCACGTTAACGTCGGCAATGCTGCGCGACACGCTGCGGTTCATCAACCGGTTCATGGCCGTGCCGTGTCGATTCTGAAAACCAGGCGTATCAACGAAGACGTACTGCGCATTGGGTCGGGTCACGATGCCGATGATGCGCTGGCGCGTGGTTTGAGGACGCCGCGAAGTGATGCTGATTTTCTGGCCGACCAGACGGTTGAGCAAGGTCGATTTTCCGACGTTGGGGCGGCCGATGATGGCGACATACCCTGATCGATGATCGGTCATGCCCGGACCACGAGCGCGCAGGCCTTGCCGGCCGCGTCCTGCTCCGCAGCGCGCCGGCTGGCACCCTGGCCTTCGGTGCGGATACTCAGCTCATCAATCGCGCACTGTACCTGGAAAATCTGGGCATGGGCATGGCCCTGAGTGCCGAGCAGCGTATACACCGGCAGGGCGATGCCACGGCCCTGGGTAAATTCCTGCAACATGGTTTTGGCGTCCTTGCCGCTGACATTGGGATTGATCGCTGCGAGGCTGCCGGCAAAAAGCCGGCGCACGACGCCCTGTGCTGCCGCAAATCCGCCGTCCAGCATGACGGCGCCGAGTATCGCTTCCACGCTGTCGGCAAGTATCGACGGACGCTGCGCGCCACCGCTTTTAATTTCCCCCTCGCCGAGCAGCAGATGGTCGCCGATACCCATGTGCTGCGCAATGCCGAGCAGCGATTGCTGATTGACCAGGTTGGCGCGCAGGCGGGAGAGCTCGCCTTCACTCAAACCGGGAAACCGCTCATAGAGTTCCAGCGCTATGGCGCAATTGACGATACTGTCGCCCAGAAATTCCAGACGTTCGTTGTGATCGGCGCCGCAGGAGCGATGGGTCAACGCCCGCCGCAGCAGGCCGGGATTCTGGAAGTGGTACCCTATATTCCCGCTGACAGTGTCCAGGTCCACAGCAGGGGATGCGCTCAACCGCCGGCTACTGGTCGGACCGGGGCTTGAATTCCATCAGCGCGCTGAGGTTGTAGAACAGCGGCACGCGCACCGAATACTCCGCGCTCAGCACAACGCCCGAAGCGTCTTTCTCAATCTGGATGTCGTCGTAACCGATGGCCTTGATGTTGTCCATGCCGGCGCGTGCATTCCACGCACTGTTGAACTCGCCGCGTGACGCCGTTTTCATGGCCGGTTCTGCAGCCAGATTACGCAGCGTTTTCTGGATGGTCAGGTATTCCATGTAGGCCGGGCCGATCTTGAAGCCCAGCAGCAGGGCTCCGATAGCAAGTCCCGCAAACACCAGAAAACCAGTGAGCGTAATTCCGCGCTGCTTATGCATCTTGACCTCCAAGTCCATATCAGTTGATCGAGTTCCCTACGCGCTTCAGGTTGTCAAAATTCCACCAAATCAGAAATGCCTTGCCGACAATGTTCTGTTCCGGCACAAAACCCCAATAGCGGCTGTCGCTGCTGCTGTCCCGATTGTCACCCATCAGGAAATAATGCTGCGCCGGCACTTTACAGCGGAAACCCGACTCATTGTAAGCACAATTGTCACGGAAGGGAAAGCGCTGCACTCCGCTCAGCTGCACTGATGGTGCAGTGGCCTGCATCAGCACCGAGTGCGCGTGCGTGCCAAGCTGCTCCTGGAAACGGCTGGTGGCGACAAAATTGAGTCCACCTTCAAGGTAATTGAACTCGCCGTTCGCTTTCAGCGGCACTTCACTGCCATTGATGGTCAGGCGCTTGTTGGCATAGACAATTTGGTCACCCGGTACGCCAACCACCCGCTTGATGTAATCCAGCGCCTGGTTTTCCGGATAACGGAACACCATGACCTCGCCGCGCTGCGGCTCATTGACAGCAATCAACCGGGTATTGATGACCGGCAGCCGGATGCCATAGGTGAATTTGTTGACGAGAATGAAATCGCCCACCAGCAGTGTGGGCAGCATCGACCCGGAGGGAATCTTGAACGGCTCGACCAGAAATGAACGCAGCACAAACACCACCAGGATCACCGGAAAAAAACTGACCGGATATTCGATCCACCAGGGTTGCAGCGCGCCTGCAGCGCGGTGTTTGCGGAAATACATTGACTCAGCCAGCCATACGACGCCGGTCACCAGCAGCAGGATCAACATGATCAGCGCAAAATTCAAGACGCCTCCGTTATTTACCGACCTGCAGGATGGCGAGGAAAGCCTCCTGCGGTATTTCGACAGTACCAACCTGCTTCATGCGCTTCTTGCCGGCCTTCTGTTTCTC
>JAYUYQ010000331.1:0-3344 GCA_043752435.1 Betaproteobacteria bacterium | reverse complement strand
CTGTGCGGCCAGCCATGTGTCTGGACAAGGGCGAGGCTGCCGGTTAAACTTTGGTAAAGTGGTCAGGCCAATTTCAATGCCAGCTTTACACAGCGCTCCGGCAGTGTCAAGCCGCGCCGCGATGTTAATTGCGTCGATTTCGTGGCGCCTGTCAGAACGCTTGAAACTGCCATCCGATCACGCAAGGGAGCACAAATGGCCAAACGTCTCGAAGGGAAAACAGTACTCATCACCGCCGCCGGGCAGGGAATGGGCCATGCGGCGGCGCTGGCCTTTGCGCGTGAAGGGGCAATTGTGACGGCCACGGACCTCAACCAAGCTGGCCTGCGCAGTCTTGCCACCACACCTGGAATTACCTGCCAAACGCTCGATGTACTCAACGACGAGGAGGTCGGCAAATTTGTCGAAGCGACCGGTCCGGTAGACATCCTGTTCAACTGTGCGGGCTATGTTCATCAAGGCACCATCCTCGATTGCGAGATCAAGGACTGGGATTTCAGCTTTAACCTCAATGTACGCAGCATGTACATCGTGACCCGGGCGATGTTGCCAAAAATGATCGCCAACGGCGGCGGTGTCATCTTGAACATGGCCTCGGTGCTGGGCGCGCACAAGGCAGCACCCAACCGGCTGGCCTACGCCGCCAGCAAGGCGGCAGTCGACGGCTTCACCCGCGCGCTGGCGATCGACCATGTGAAGCAAAACATCCGCGTCAACTGCGTGTGCCCGGGAACGGTGGACACGCCCTCGCTGGGGGATCGTATCAGTGTCTTTGCCGATCCGGTGCAGGCGCGCAAGGATTTTATTAACCGGCAACCAATGGGGCGTCTCGCCACGGCGGCGGAGATCGCGGAAACTTTCGTCTATCTGGTATCGGATGAGTCTTCGTTCATGACCGGTCAAGCGGTATTCGTTGACGGCGGAATGAGTTTGTAATTCTGTAGACCATATTCTTTAAAGGACCTGCACCATGAAACTCCTGCGCTACGGCCCCTCCGGCCGCGAAAAACCCGGCATGCTCGACGCGGCGGGTAACATCCGCGACCTCTCCAGCGCGATCATCCAGATCGACGACCGCACACTTGCACCCAGGGAACTGGCGAAGCTGCGAAAGATCAAGCCGGAATCGCTACCGCTGGTCAAAGGCAATCCACGTCTCGGCGTGCCCTATGCTGGCATCAGCAAGTTCGTCGCCGTGGGGCTTAATTACTCCGATCACGCCGCTGAATCGAATATGCCGATTCCGGCGGAGCCGATCCTGTTCATGAAGACGACCACTTCTCTCTGCGGCCCGAACGACGACGTGATCCAGCCGAGGGGCTCGACCAAGCTCGATTGGGAAGTCGAGCTCGGTATCGTCATCGGCACCAAGGCGCAGTACGTCACCGAGGATCAGGCGCTCAATTATGTGGCCGGTTACTGCGTGGTCAACGATATTTCGGAGCGTAATTTCCAGCTCGAGCGCGGCAGCCAATGGGATCGCGGCAAAGGCTGCGATACCTTCGGCCCGGTCGGCCCGTATCTGGTCACGACCGACGAAATCACCAATCCACAAACGCTCGGGATGTGGCTGGACGTGAACGGCGAAAAGCGGCAGCGCGGCAGTACCCGCACCATGGTTTTTGGCTGCGCGAATCTGGTGAGCTATATCAGCCAGTTTATGACGTTGCTGCCGGGGGACATCATTACCACCGGAACACCACCCGGCGTCGGGCTCGGTATGAAGCCACCGGTCTATCTAAAGCCGGGCGATGTGATGACACTGGGGATCGATGGGCTCGGCGAACAGCGCCAGAGGGTGATCGCCTATGCTGGCAAATAACACTCATCAAGATAGCCGGTCGAGCACGCATGGATGATTCGCGAATGACGGCGACGACTTTTATCCATCGTGACCGCATGCTGGCCTGGGCCATCGAGTGTCTGGAAGCGGTGGGGGTCACACACGACGACGCCAAAACCGTGGCTGGCGCCCTGGTCCAGACCAGTTTGTGGGGTGTCGATTCGCACGGCGTTGCGCGCCTCACCCATTACCTCACGCGCATCGAAGCCGGTTCAATCAAGCCGAAGGCCGACGTTCTGGTAAAGCAGTCGGGTCCCTGTACCGCGCAGATGGACGGCGATGCTGGCCTCGGCATATTGCATTGTGACCGCGGCATGCAACATGCGATGGAGATGGCCAAGCGCAGCGGCGTGGGCATCGTCGGTGTCGGTAACTCCAGCCACTGCGGCGCAGTTGGCCTCTATACGCGGCAAGCTGCGGCTGAGCACCTCATCGGGTTCGCGTTCACGCAGGCCAGCGCCATTGTGGTGCCCCACGGCGGCAAGGAAAGATACTTCGGCACCAACCCGATCTCAATCGCGTTCCCGCGTGCGGGCGGCGAGCCGGTTTGTCTCGACATGGCGACCAGCCAGGTGGCATGGAACAAGATCCTCAATGCGCGCATCGAAAATCAGCCGCTGGACCCGGGCCTGTCACTGGACGCCGCCGGCCAACCAACCACCGACCCACATCTGGCTGAAGCGCTAATTCCACTCGGCGGCGAAACCTACGGCTACAAGGGCTACGGTCTCGCGATGATGATCGATTTGCTGTGTGGCGCAATGAATGGCATGACTTTCGGCCCACGCATCACGCCGATGTACACCGATCTTGACAAGCCGCGCTGCATCGGCCACCTACTGATCGCCATCGACCCGGCACGATTCGCCGGGGCGGGCACGCTGGAGGCGGTGGTGAACGAAATGGTCGGTGATCTCAAGCGCCGCGGCGATATCCTGTTTCCCGGCGAACCTGAGTACAACAGCGCCGCCACGCGTTTGTTGCATGGCATTCCGGTGGAACCTGCGGCGCTGGCCGACATGAATACGTGGTCAGATAAGCTGAAAGTAGGTCGCCTCGCAATGCCGTCGCAATGAGATGTCGCTTGCGCGGGCTTTTTGAAAATAAATCACAAACACCAGCATGGGGGCGGATGGTGGAGCCTTTATGGCCTGTGATGGCCGCCGATGCTTGTGTTTGCAGGCAAGCGTTATGGAAAACGCACCGCCATCCTCATCAAGGATAACCAGGGCTCAGGAGGCTGGATTGTCCCGTCGCGGCGAGATTATTACGTCTGCAGCAACTGCATACTTCTACTGCGCGCGTAAGGTCCGAATCGTCGCCTTAACATTTTCGAATTCAGTGGACTTGTCGAAAAAATAGTCAGCACCGAGCTCCAGGGCGCGCATTTTTATTTCAGGCTGGAACTGGTTACTAAATACGATGATCATGGGCTGCGACATCATATTCGCGCGCCGCAATTTTTCAATCACGCCCATGCCGCTACCTTCGCGCAGATTCA
>JAYUYQ010000330.1:0-3354 GCA_043752435.1 Betaproteobacteria bacterium | reverse complement strand
GTAGCGTGCGAAATGCCTCTTCGAACGCCTGCGCATTGCCGGCTATCGAGAACGACACCCCGCCCGGCAATGTCTCCCCGGCCAGTTCTTTGACGTGCGTCACCGCATCACCAATCGACAGCCCGGGCGCCAGATTGAACGAGAGCACTACCGACAATAGCTGGCCGTAATGGCTGACCGACACCGGGCCGACCCCCATTTTGATGTCCGCGACAGCCTGAATAGGAATCATCTGTCCAGTAGATGATTGCACGAAAAGTGAACGTAACGCATTGATATCACGCTGAAATTTAGGATCAAGCTCAAGCAATACGTTGTACTGATCTGTAGCTCCATAAAGCGTACTGATACGCCGACCGCCATACGCGTTGTAAAGCGCCGACTCAACCTGCTGGGGCGACACGCCAAGTACCGCGGCACGGTCCCGCAGGATATCGATCTGGATCTCGGGATTGCTCAGCTCCAGACTGGAATTCACGTCCTGCAGCAAACGGGATTCTCGTAGCCGCCCTTCCAGCGCCTGACTGGCCTCATACAGTTGCTTTTGGTTCGAACCCTGCAGCACCAGCTGATAGTCGCTGGTGCTGATCAGGCCGCCGATGCGGATTGACGGTGGGTTGTTCATGAACACGCGCAACCCTTGTGCGCCGCCGGCAAACGAGCGCCGCAGTTCCTGGATCACCCCATCTGCGCCCACCGTGCGTTCCTCACGTGGCTTGAGACGGACAATAATCCGACCGATATTGCTGCCGACCACCCCGCCGGTGCCTTGCCCGGCCGTGGACATCACGGCTTCGACGTTGGGGTTTTTCTGAATGATCTCCGACACCAGGGCTTGGCGTTTTTCCAGTTCAGTAAACGGTATGCCTTCGGGCGCTCGGGTGTTGCCGAAAAATACGCCGGTATCCTGCCGCGGGATAAACCCCTGCGGAACAGCCTGATAAAGAAAAACTGTAAAAACCAGAAACAGGATCGAGCCCACGAGCATCAATGTGGGGCGCTGTATCGTCCAGCGCAGGGTAGATCCATACCAGTCGCGCATAGCATCAAACATGCGCTCCAGCGCCATATAGACCCGTCCATGCTGCTCAGCGCCATGCGCTTTCAGCATCAGGCTGCACATCATCGGCGTCATCGACAGCGACACCACGCCTGACACCAGCACCGCCACACCGACGCTGACCGCGAACTCGCGGAACAGGCGGCCCAGCATCCCTTCCATGAACAGGATCGGAATGAACACCGCCGCCAGGGACACGGTCATCGACAACACCGTAAAACCGATTTCCTCCGCGCCTTCCAGCGCCGCGGTCATCCGGTCTTTACCCATTTCCATATGGCGCGTGATGTTTTCCAGCACCACGATTGCATCGTCGACGACAAACCCCACCGCCAGGATGATCGCCATCAACGACAGGTTATTGAGGCTGTAGCCCAGCACATACATAACGCCAAACGTGGCGATGATTGAGGTAGGAAGAATCAGTGCTGTAATCAGCGTCGAGCGTGCGTTGCGCAGGAAAACCAGAATGACCAGGATAACCAGGAAAATTGACAGCGCCAGATGGAACTCGACCTCCCTGATTGATGCCTGAATAAACTCCGAGCGGTCATTGACGACATGAATCCGGACTCCGGGGGGCGCACTCGCCTCAATCTCCGAAAACAGCGAACGAAGCTTTGTCGCCACTTCAACCGTATTCGCTCCCGGCTGGCGGTAAACCGCGAGCACGATCGCACGTTCGTTGTTCAGCCAGCTTTTTATTTTTGCATTTTCAATGCCATCCACTGCCCGTCCGACATCGGACAACCGTACCGGCATGCCATCCTTGTAGGCGACAATCAGGCTGTTGAAGTTTTCCGCCCGCTGCAGAGTTGCCGAGGACTTGACAGTGAAATCACGTGACGTGCCCTGCAACACCCCGGACGGCAGATTGCTGTTCGCATTCTGGATGGCGCCAACCACGCGCTCCAGTCCCAGACCGCGCTTGGACATCGCCTCGGGATCAAGAAACACACGCACGGCATACCGCTGCGACCCAAACACCTGCACTTGGGCAACACCATTTATCATTGAGAACCGCTGGGCAATATGGGTATCTGCGAACTCATCCAGCGCCGGCAACGGCAGCGTGCGTGCGGTCAACGCCAGGAACATGATGGGGGCATCAGCCGGGTTGATCTTGCGCAGTGTCGGCGGATCCATGCCTTCGGGCAGCCGGCGTAAAGTCTGTGAGATCGCCGTCTGAACATCCTGCGCCGCCGCATCAATATCGCGGTTCAAGTTAAATTGCAACGTGACCCGAGTGCGGCCGTTGCTGCTCACCGAACTCATCGAGTCGATGCCGGCGATTTGGCTGAATTGGCGCTCCAGCGGCGTCGCCACCGTAGTCGCCATGATATTGGGATTGGCGCCGGGCAGATCTGCAGTCACTGAAATCGTCGGAAAGTCGACGTTGGGCAGTTCATTGACCGGCAAACCGCGAAATGCGATCAAACCGAAAATAATCACGGCTGCCACCAGCACTGTTGTGGCTATCGGCCTGACAATAAAAATCCGCGAAATATTCATGATCTGTCTCTCACTCTGTGTACCTGCCTGCCTTCTCTGACGGTCTCTCCAGACTGTTTTTTTCCAGACTACGTTTCGGAACTACGGCTTCGCCGCACCTGCATTGCCGTCCCTGTCCTTGGCTTCACCTTTCTTGCCGCCCTTGCCTTTGCCTTTGCGTTTCTCGCCAGAATCGGCCGCAGCGTCATCAATCTTGACCGTGGAACCCGGGCGCAAAGCCTGCGGGATTTCTGTGATCACCTGGTCACCGCTGACAATACCGGAAGCAATCACAATTTCACCGCCAAGTTGACGAGACACTTTGACCGGGCGGATTTCAACCTTGTCCTCTTTACCGATCAGATAGACAAACGGCCCGTCCTGCCCCGGCTGCACGGCGACCTCCGGTACCACCACAGCCTCGAGCTCTACTGTCAGCACCACTCGCAAGTTGACAAATTGTCCGGGCCAGATCAGTTCCTTGGCATTTTCGACGCGCGTTTTCAACAACACCGTGCCGGTCTGCGGCGTCACCGTATTGTCGACAAACACCAGCTTGCCGGTCGCCACTGCGCCACCGGCGCGGTCGGGTAGAATTTCGATACGCATGTCTTTTTCGTTCTGGTAGCGACGGATGTCCTCCAGCTGTCGCTCCGGAATGCTGAAGCCGACAAGAATCGGATCCGTGCTGTTGATCGTCACCAGTGGTACGCCACCACCCGAAGCCGAAACCAGGTTGCCGGCCCGTACCGCCAGTTGCCCGGTCCTGCCGCTGATCGGCGCCACAATACGCGAGTAGTCAA
>JAYUYQ010000329.1:0-3360 GCA_043752435.1 Betaproteobacteria bacterium | reverse complement strand
GATGACGACCAGCAGTTCGATCAGCGTAAAAGCGCGCTTCGGGAACTCAGGCATGTTTAGAACCCCTTATGTTTTTCAGGAAAGCACACGCCCAACATGAATTCGAATCCGTCATTCGGATTCACCGCGCAACTGCCGACCCGCCCATCGTAGTAACTGACATTGACCCGTCCGCGGTGGCGATCGGTAGGAAAGAAAACTGCTGACATCCGCGGATCTGTGCCGGCCAATCCCGGGTGGATCTCGGGAGCTCGAAAGTGGTAGGTGCGACTGGCAAGTGCGGCCGTGGCATTTTCCCACCCAGAACCATCTGGTTCGATCTGCAGCGTCTGCTCATTGCTATCCGCCAACAGTACCCGGTTAGCCGTCTGACTTATTTCATTCCAACGCGGATATAATTTCAGCGCCGCATTTCCCATCACTTCGGAACTGAGATGATCAACCGAACCTTTCCATGCGCGATTTTCTGCGGCCGTGCCCAGACTGGTGATCGTTGCACTGCGTAGCGGCCAAACATTCATCCCGAAACCAAACACCTGACGATCGCCGCTATGGATATTTTCATCTGTCCAGGAGGTCCAGTTCCATGGATTAAATGCCGACCGGTAGGTTGGGCAGGCAAGCACACTCGAGCGCGTCGCTCCCAGCGGCCCACGTGGGCCGCTGAGATCGACAAATGGCGCAAGCAACTCAAACCAGCTCTGCCCGGTGACCGTTCGCGCCACGGGCATCAAGCCTTCGCTGTCGACGGCGTAGGCCGAAAATGCTGCCGAACAAATGCGCAAGCGTGACGCACATTCCAGGCGCTTGGACTGCGCCCGGATCACCCCGATCGCCGGCAGCAGCAGGGCCGCCAACATCGCGATGACCGAGATCACGACCAGCAATTCCATCAGGGTGAATCCGCGTCGAGGCATGCCTGCTCCAATTCGATAGCGTTATCGTATTATAACTTTCAATACCGCTATTGAATTTTATGGGCGGCTCTTCCGGGTGTGTTGTTCACCGGCGGTAAATTATTTTATAACAGTCGGTTACGACGGTTCATTTCTAATCGCTAAAGCGAAAAAAACACAGGAGGAAGTCGAGGAAGTAGAGGTTCGAAGGAGGTATTCATTTTCGCTGGCCCGGACGGCATCGTTTTGCCTCAGCAAAAGGCCTGCTACTGCACCGCGAGAAAAATCTAATTTCCCCTCCTTCGAGCCTCTACGTCCTCGACTTCCTCCTGTTCCTGATTTTTAGAGGCTCAGTTGTACATGGCCACGGATGCCAGCACCTTACTGAGAAAGCATCGCCGCCGTCCCGGGCTTTGCATGAGCCAGAGCCTTGCACCATGACGCCGCCCCTGCTTCGAGAATGGATGACCCGTATGCTGCTTGTTCGACGCGCTGAAAACTTTGACACGCGCACCCGATGACCCTCATCGATCGTGATCTGGCGGTGGTGTGGCACCCCTGCGCGCAAATGCGCGACTACCGTGATTTTCCACCGCTGGAGATCGTCGGCGCACAAGGTTGTCACCTGCATCTAGCCGACGGTACGACGTTGATTGATGCGATCAGTTCCTGGTGGTGCAAATCCCTGGGACATCGCCATCCGCGTTTAACCGCCGCGCTGCATGCGCAGGCGGATGCGTTCGAACATGTCTTGCTGGCCAACACCACCAATGCGCCGGTGGTGAACTTCTGCGAGCAACTGGTGCAGGTTGCCGGGGGCTCCCTTTCGAAAGTGTTCCTGTCGGGCGACGGCAGCACCGGCATCGAGGTGGCCCTCAAGCTTGCCGTACAATACCATGCGCAAACCGGCCAGCCGCAGCGCACCCGCTTTGCCCATCTGCAAAACGGCTATCATGGCGAATCGATCGCCACCATGAGCGTGAGCGATTGCGCCGAATACCGTGCGCCGTTTTCCGCGCTGTGCTTTCCCACCACGGTGATCACCAACCTTCCTTATCGTCAGGGCCCCGAAGACCTGCAGTGGATGGATGCCAGCGCGGAATGGCCCGCCATCGTGCGGCAGCTTGAGCCGGTCGCTGACCAACTTGCCGGGATCATCGTCGAGCCCGTCTTGCAAGGCGCGGGTGGCATGCGCCTGTATTCCCCGGATCTGCTGACGCGCCTGCGCGCGTGGTGCAGCGCGCACCACGTGGTGCTGATCGCGGATGAAGTGGCCTCTGGCTGCGGCCGTTTGGGCGCGTGGATGGGCTGCCACCTGGCTGGCATCACGCCGGATATCGCCGTGTTGTCGAAGGGCCTCAGCGGTGGCTACCTGCCGCTGGCCGCCACCGTGACCACGCAAATTATCTATGACGCCTTTGACGGCTCCTGGGATTCCGGCCGAGCGTTCCTGCATTCGAATACCTACAGCGGGAATCCCCTGGCGGTGGCAGTGGGCAACGCCGTATTCGAGGTCTTCCGCGAAGAGCGCATCTTGGACCACGTCGCCAGCCACGGCCCGCGCCTGCGTCAGGGATTGGCTGCGATGCAATCGCCACACCTGCGCTCGGTGCGCGGCTGCGGCATGATGGCCGCTGCGGATCTCGTCCAGGCTGATGGCTCGCCGTGGCCCCGTGAACGGCGCATGGGCCTGCAGGTCTACCGCGCCGGGATCCGGCACGGCGCGCTACTGCGCAATCTCGGCAATACGGTGTACCTGTTCCCGCCGCTCATTGCCGACGAGGCCGTGATCAGTCGGCTGTTACAGATCACGGAATTGGCCATCGCCGAGGCGTGCGCGCATGCGTGAAGATCTGCAAGCCCTGCTTCACGGCAGCTTTCATCGTCGCACCGGGCGCACGCTGAGTGAGGTCGCCGGCAGCACGGATCTCTACCACGCTCGCGCAGTGGTGTTGATGCACGGCACGCAAGCCGACCCGATCTTCTGCTTTGCCAATGACGCAGCGCAACGCCTGTGGGGCTATGCCTGGGCCGAGTTTATCGCCATGCCCTCGCGCTTGAGTGCCGAGGCCGATGTCCAGGCCGAGCGCGAACGGCTGCTGGACCGTGCACGGGCCAACGGTTTCATCGACGACTACGCCGGCGTGCGCATCGCCCGCGATGGCCGACGCTTCCGCATCAGCGGCGTGATCTTGTGGAATGTCGATGACGAATCCGGAACAGCCTACGGCCAAGCGGCGGTGTTCATGCCGCCGGAATCAGGCGCGACCACGGCCTCTCATTTGAAACCATAACCCTGATAATCACAGCTGTGGCCAGCTGCAAGTCGCACTTGTGCGACGGAATGGCCCACGCCATTTCGATCGTCGTGGAACGCCGGAGAAGGAACACAGATGAATAGGTAAAACCAACCAGATCACCTACTTTTGTACAATTTTAACTGTCTTTTGGGGACTCTGAAAAC
>JAYUYQ010000328.1:0-8513 GCA_043752435.1 Betaproteobacteria bacterium | reverse complement strand
CCACGTCGGAATGTTTTTCCGCGGCGGCTTCGAATACCGGCGCAAAACCTTTGCAGGGGCCGCACCACGGCGCCCAGAAGTCAATGATCAATATCTTGTTGCCAGTGACTGTGCTTTCGAAATTCTCTTGAGTTAATTCAAGGACGGGCATGATTTCAGCTCCTGTCCAGAGACCCACTTGCGGCCCCCGCTGCGCCGCTCCCGCAAACGGGCCTGCGGCTAACGAGTCGCGGCGCGCGCCCCCACCACGGTGCCCAGAAATCGATGATCACGATTTTGTTGCCCGTGACCGTTGCCTCAAAATTTTCCTGTGTCAGTTCCAGCACAGCCATCATCGCGCTCCATTCGCTTGTGAACGAATAGCGATGATGGCATAAAACCGGAAACTGCTCAGCTACCGAATCAGCTATCGCTCAGGAACCGATTACGCCGCCGTCGTTCTTGCGAATCACCACCGTCGCCGAGCGCGGCCGTCCGCCCGCCGCACCATCAGGCCAGGAACTGACGATCTTGGGATTGGCCGGATCGTTGCGTTCGGATGACGTTTCACCCGGATGCTGGATGTTAACGAACATGGTTTTGCCGTCGGGAGTAGTGACCACACCGGTGACTTCGCAGCCGTTGGGACCCGTCATGAAACGGCGGATTTCACCGGACTTGATGTCGGCCGCCAGCATCATGTTGTTGCCCAGCCGTTCGTAGGCCCCCTTGTTCAGCGTGCTGGTCGAGACATCCGTCTGGATCCACAGCAGGCCACCATCGTCGAACCACAGGCCGTCGGGGCTACCGAAAGAATCACCCTTGATATTGCCGCGCTGCACCGGATCCGGATGCTGCGCATCGCCGGCAACCGCAAACAGATCCCATTCGAATTTCATGCCCGCCGGGTCATTACCTGTTTCACGCCAGCGGATGATCTGGCCGAAGACATTGCTCACCCGCGGATTGGCGCGATCCGTTCCCGCCCGATCCTTGGCTCCACGCTGACTGTTGTTGGTCAGCGTGCAATAGACTTCATTGGTCGCAGGATGCACGGCGATCCATTCCGGCCGGTCCATTTTTGTTGCACCGACCGCATCACCCGCAGCGCGGGTGCGGATCAGCACATCGGCCTGGTCAGCAAAACCGGTGTTCGTCGTGAGTTTGCCCTGACCATGGATCAGCGGAATCCACTCCCCCGAACCGTCATCGCTGAATTTCGCGACATACAGCGTGCCGTGGTCGAGGATATTGCGATTGGCGTTGCGATCATTGCGGTTCCACACATCGCGCGATACAAACTTGTAAATGTATTCGAAGACACGATCGTCGCCCATGTACATCACCAGCCGCCCGTCACGCGCGCTTGCCGGCCACGCACCTTCGTGGCTGAAACGGCCGAGGGCCGTGCGCTTCACCGGCTGCGATTGCGGATCATAAGGGTCGAATTCAACCACCCAGCCGTGGCGGTTGGGTTCATTGGGATGTTTGCCGGCGTCGAAGCGCTCATCAAATTCGTTCCAGCGGTAACCGCGGCCTTTCGGTGAAACGCCGTTGCGCCGGTGGTCCGCCGTCAGCGTGCCGCTGTTAATGAAATAGGTATCCCAGTTTTCTTCGCAGGTCAGGTAGGTGCCCCAGGGCGTGTAGCCGTGCGCGCAGTTGTTGAAAGTGCCGAGCACGGTCATGCCCGCGGGATCCGCGGCGGTTTTCATGCCGGTGCTGCCTGTCGCCGGCCCGGCCACGCGCATCGGCGTGCTGGCGGTAACGCGACGCGCAAACGGCGAAGGACGCACCACTTGCCACTGGCCACCACTGGCACGCACTTCGATCACCGAACAGCCATTGGCGTTTTGTGCCTTGCGAACTTTCTCTGCGCTCCAGTTAACAAAACCATCGGTATGCAACAGGCCGTCATCGCTGTATTCGTGGTTCATCACCAGCAAGCCGTTCGCTGAATTTTCCGAACCGTAGGGCAGCGGGAAATAATGGATGCCATCATGGTGCATGCCTGCCTGCAGCGCCTGCTCGTCGGCGGTGTTGCTGGCGTCCTGCTTGAATGCCGGCGAACCAGAAGGGTGGCCGACGGGATCGCCCCAGGCATACAGCACGTTCGCTGCATACCCCTCGGGGACACGAACCGCATCAGCCGTAGAAACGGAAATGGCGTTGAAACCGAGATTACCTTCGCGGCGCAAACCACCGATGGCGCAACCCGCCAGCGGCAGGCTGCCGGCAACGGCCATCGCCGCAGCGCCTTTCAGCAGACCGCGGCGTGACAGCCGGACTTCGAGAATTTGGTCGAACGTGGCATTCGGCGACTCATTCAGAGTCCGCCCGTCGCTGTAGCTGTGGCTCATATGCGCTCCCATGTATGGAAGCGAAGTACATTAAGGCCGGATGATTACAGGAAGATGACTAACTGCGCGATGACGGGTCAGACGCCGCCGCTGGCGCTTTCGGCGCTCTGCTGCAACAGGCTCAACAAGGCCGCCGCCTTGTCGAAAGTTTCCTGGTACTCGGCGTCGCGCTCTGAATCGGCGACGATGCCGCCCCCAGCCCAGAAGCGCACCGTGCCGTGCGAATGCACCAGCGTGCGGATCGCGATGTTGGTGTCCATATTGCCGTCATAGCCAACATAACCGATGGCGCCGCAATACACACCGCGGCGGTGCGGTTCGATTTCCTCAATGATCTGCATCGCGCGCACTTTGGGTGCACCGGTGATCGAGCCGCCGGGGAAGGCGCCACGCAACAGGTCGATGGCATCGCGCCCCGGCGCGAGGCGCCCGGTCACCGTGCTCACCAGGTGGTGCACCGTGGCAAAACTCTCAACCTCGAACAGCTTGGGTACTTTCACCGAACCCAGCTCGCAGTTTTTTGACAAGTCGTTCCGCAGCAGATCGACGATCATCAGATTCTCGGCACGATCTTTTTCGCTGGCCACCAGCTCGGCGATCAGCTCGGCATCCAGCCGCGGATGTCCCGCGCGCGGCCTTGTGCCCTTGATCGGTTTGGTTTCGACCTGACGGTTTTCAACTCGCAGGAATCGCTCCGGCGATGCCGACAGGATTTGTGCGTACGGCGTCGACAGGAACGCCGAATACGGCGCGGGGTTGATCAGACGCAGCCGCTGATAGGCCAGCCACGGATCGCCACTGGCCTCAGCCGAAAAGCGCTGCGCGAGGTTGACCTGATAACAGTCACCGGCACTGATGTAATCCAGTACACGCTCGAAGGCACGGCCGTAATGTTGCGGCGTCAGGTTTGAGGTCACGGGCGAAGTCACCCGGAACGGCGCGCGCCGTCGTTCGGGGGGCGTGTCGGTAAACAAGCGCACCAGTGCATTCCATTTGAGGTCGGTGTCGGGATCACGCCCCTGCCCCGCCAGCCAGGCACGACGCTCGGAGTGATCGACCACCACCGCCCAGTCATAAATCCCGATGACCATGTCCGGGATTCGTTCGGCATCGCGTGCGCGCGCCGGCAGGCGTTCGATACGCCGTGTCAGGTCATAACCGAAATAACCGATGGCGCCGCCGCTGAACGGCAGTTCTCCGGCACCCCCCGAAGGAAGTCCTCTTGGAGGACAGGCTGTGTCCATCGCGACATATTGACGCAACAATTCGAAGGGATCCGCGCGCGACAGCTCCGTACGCTCGGCATGCACTTCAGTCAATGCACCGCGCGTCACCAGCCGTATATAGGGCTCAGCCGCAATGATGTCGTAACGCGCCTGCCCGGGATGATGCAGCCCACTGTCGAGGAACACCGCCCACGGCCGGTCGGCAACGGCTTCGAACAGCGCAGCGCTGTCGGCGCGGTATGGAAGTTCGGTTAATAGCGGAATAGTCATATGGGCATTTTAAAGTAACCGTGCCGGACGCAGTTCCGGCGGGCTGCGCAATGACGCCAATTCGCAATCCCGAAGTCACACTGCAGCAACAAATCCCGGCTAATCTTGATACAAGAAAAATGGAAAGTAATCATATACTTTGAGCAATTCACTCACAAATCGCATTAATGAGCGTGTGTTCAATGCGCTTTATGCCTCCTCGCTGATCTACAACACCTGCTGGGAAGATCCGGCTGTTGACCGTCAGGCCTTGAACATCAACGGCGACGACACCATTCTGGTGATCACCAGCGCCGGTTGTAATGTCCTGGACTACGCCCTTGCGGCGCCAAAGCGCATCCATGCGGTCGACGCCAACCCCCGGCAGACCGCACTGCTTGAACTCAAGCTGGCCGGCATCCGGCACCTCGCCTACACCGACTTTTTCATGCTCTTCGGGGAAGGCCGGCATCCGCAGTTCAACGAACTCTATCGGGACATGCTGCGGCGCGACCTCTCGCCTTTCGCGCAGCAGTTTTGGGACGACGCAGGGCAGTGGTTCAACCGCCGCAATCCGCGCAACACATTCTATTTCCATAGCCTGTCGGGACGAGTTGCACTTTTGTTCAGGCAGTACGTCGATCTGCATCCAGGGCTGCGCACAGCAATCGATGAACTCGTCGATGCGCAATCGCTTGAAGAACAGTGCGCCATTTACGACTCGCGGATTGCGCCGCGCATGTGGGGGCGCGGCATGAACTGGGCATTGTCGCGCCAGATCACCATGAGCATGCTGGGTGTACCCGCACCTCAGCATGAGGAAGTGCGCAAGCAGCACGCGGGAGGCGTGCCGGGATTCGTCCGCGACGCCATCGAATACGTGTTCCGCTGCCTGCCTCTATGGAGCAATTATTTCTGGCGGGTCTATGTGCGCGGCGCCTACACCCGCGACTGTTGTCCGGAGTACCTGAAACGCGACAATTTCATGGCACTGAAAAACGGTTTGGCCGACCGCATCACCCATCACACCTGCACGGTGACCGACCTGCTGCGCGGCATGCAGCCGCGGGTGTCAAAATTCGTGCTGCTCGACCACATGGACTGGCTGGGTTCGTTCAAACCAGAGGCTCTGCGCGAAGAATGGGCTGCGCTGCTTGAATGCGCAACACCCGGTGCTCGTGCCATTTTCCGCAGCGCCCATGCCAATCCGTCGTACCTGGACACGCTGACGGTTCCGGGTGCGGGACGTGGCCGCAACCTGCGGGAACTGCTGATGTTCCACCCCGAACTCGCTTTGCGGCTGACGCGCGAAGACCGCGTACATACCTACGCCGGCTTCCACATCGCCGACTTGCGTCCCTGAAAAGCACGTCCGTGAAACGTATCCCTGTGAAAAGTTCGCCACTGAAAACACCGGTCCCGGCGGATTTCAGAACGCTCTGGCAAATGGCGCGCGGCACTCCCGCCGGCAGCTGCCACGCCGAACGCCTTGAAAAGTTCTACCGGCCGCAGGCGAAATCCTATGACACATTCCGTGAGCGCCTGCTCCATGGCCGCAGCGAAATGATCGGGCTGCTCGCGCCGCCGGACGGCGCGGTGGTCATCGAACTCGGCGCCGGTACCGGCCACAACGCCGGTTATTTCGGTGAACGGCTGGCGCATTTTGAAACGGTCGAACTGGTTGACCTCTGCCCCGCACTGCTCGAACAGGCGCGGCTGCGCTGGGCGCATGAACCGCGGGTGCGGATCATCGAAGCCGATGCCACGCATTACCATCCGGCCAAACCTGCTGACCGCGTCTACTTCTCCTACGCGCTGACGATGATGCCGCAGTGGCAGCAGGCGCTGGTCAACGCCCTGGCCATGCTGAAACCCGGCGGCCTGCTCGGTGTCGTCGATTTTGACCTGCCCCGCGGCAATTGCCTTGCCGACCGCTGCGCCTGCGAGTTCTGGCGACGCTGGTTTGCCCACGACGGCGTCAATCTCAACCGCGCGCATATCGAAGAGTTGCAGGCATTGACCGAACCGGTAACGCTGCGCGAATCCACCGCCGGCGTACCTTACCTGCCGGGCTTGCGCATGCCCTATTACATCTTTGTCGGGCGGAAACCTGCGACCGACGCCCACGCCCGATGACTCATCACGTCCGCACCTTGTTCCTGTCCGACATCCACCTCGGCACCCGCGCCTGCCAGGCCGATCACCTGCTCGCATTCCTCAAGGAATACGAATGCGAGAACCTGTTCCTGGTCGGCGACATCATTGATTTCTGGGCGATGAGCCGCTCGGTCTACTGGCCGGCCTCGCACAACACCATCGTACAGAAAGTGCTGAAAAGGGCACGCCACAATACAAAAGTATTCCTGATTCCCGGCAACCACGATGAACTGCTGCGCGAACACGTCGACTCGAATTTCGGCGACGTGCACCTGGTGCGCGAATATGTGCATACCACCGCCGACGGCAAGAAATTCCTGCTGCTGCACGGCGACGAATACGACCAGATCACCACGCTGCACCGCTGGGTGTCCATCCTCGGCGACATCTCCTACACCTTCCTGATCCACCTGAATCGCGGATTGTCCTGGCTGCGGCGCAAGCTCGGCGTCAGCGGCCACTGGTCGCTGGCGGACTACGCCAAGCGCAACGTGCTGCAGGCGGTAAGTTTCATCAGCGACTTTGAAACCGCGGTCGCGCACACCGCAGCACAGCGCGGCCTCGACGGCGTGATCTGCGGCCACATCCACACCCCCGCCCTGCGCAAAATCGACAACATCACCTACATCAACTGCGGCGACTGGGTGGACAGTTGCACCGCCGTGGTCGAACACATGGGCGGGCGCATGGAGCTGGTGCGCTGGGAGCCACAGGCCGCCGCGGTAAATGACGAGGAAGGGAAAGTGGTGCAGTTGTACACCGCGGATGCTGCATAAAATAGTTTTATAAAAAAAATACTTATATTTACCTTGTAATAAATCCGGGCATTGCAAGCAAACATACCCGATAACTCCGACCGGAAGCCATTCATGGCATTCACAAGCTTTCAATTTCGCGGCGCGCTGATGGCTCTGCTGTTCGCAATTGCCATGCAGACTGCAGTTGCTGCCGAGCGGTTCAGCTTCGCCGCGTTCGGCGATGTTCCTTACCGCGAAGACCATGTGCCGCATGGAGCGCCTGATCACGCGCATCAATGCCTTCCAGCCCGCGTTCACGGTGCACGTCGGCGACATCAAGAACGGAACCTCTCCGTGCGACGACGCCGTTTACGAACGCATGCGCGGACTGTTCGACCGCTTCGACGGTCCGCTCGTCTACACGCCGGGCGACAACGAATGGACCGACTGCCACCGCACCAGCCAACCCGGACACTCCGGTCACGACCCGCTGGAACGCCTGCAGCATCTGCGCAGCGTATTTTTCTCAGGGGCGGCCAGCCTCGGCCGCAATCCCATGCCGCTGCAGCGACAAAGCGCAGAACCGCGCTTTGCGAAATATGCCGAAAATGCGCGCTGGGAGCGCGCAGGCGTGCACTTTGCGACGGTGCACGTGGTCGGCAGCAATAACAACCTGCAGCGTAACCAGGCTGCGGTCAATGAATACTTCGAACGCAACACCGCCAATCTCGCCTGGATCAACACCACTTTCGACCGCGCCGAGGCGGCGCAGGCGCGCGCTGTTGTCGTAGTGCTGCAGGCGGATCCATGGTGGGAACTCGATGCGCGCGAGGATCAGCGCTCCGGCTTCACCGACACCGTCCGTTTGCTTAAAGACCGCATCATTCGCTACAACCGGCCGGTGTTGCTGCTGCACGGCGACAAGCACCGCTTTGTCATCGATAAACCGCTTTATCAGAACCGCCAGCTGATCTACAACGCCACCCGCGTCATGGTGTTCGGCGACAGGGAAGTGCAGGGCCTCGTGGTCACAGTCGATCCTGATGACCCTGACGTGTTCAGCTTCCGTGCACTGACGGTACCCGAAAATATCGAACCCTTAGCGAAGCAGAAACCCGCACCCTGAGTCCGGGGTTTCCTTTCAGTGTCGCGAATCTGCATAGCGATTCAAACGGAACCGCATGCGGCAGTTGCGATGCGCTCGGCATACACTCGTTCATCAGCCGAATGGCCACAAAGGGCCATAAAATAATAAATTAAATCAAATACATATACGAAGTAACTGCAGTCACGACATTTACATCGTGACTTTCTCGGATATGAGACGCTGCGCGCCCCACACCGATAAACATCCGGGATGTACGCCAGCGCACAGAACACAACGCGTAATTGCGAATAATCAATACCTTCGGAACCGGTCGGCCGAAAAAAAGCGTATTTTCCATAATCATACGACCGAGGAGAATCAGCGCATGAAATCAATTCAAAGCGTCAACAGTGGAACGTTCGCACGCGTTATGGCAGCCTTGTTGCTGGGCAGTGCAATGCTCCTGCCTGCAGGCAATGCCATCAGTGCCGATGCCACGGTTCAGACCAGCGGCGGCATCTCTTATGTCTCGGGCGGCGTCGGAGATGAATCAATCATCAAGCTCAACACACTGGCCGGGCAATTCAATCTCAAGCTGGTGTTTGCCCTTCAATCCGGTAACTACGTCAGCGATGTTCAGGTGGTGATCGCCGACGCCAAAGGAAAAACGCTGCTGGATGCCACCTCTGCAGGGCCGTGGTTCCTCGCCAAATTACCGGCG
>JAYUYQ010000327.1:0-8528 GCA_043752435.1 Betaproteobacteria bacterium | reverse complement strand
GGGCGCGCCGATGTCACGCCGCAGCACGCGCAGCGGCGGCACATTGCCCAGCGCGAGCAACGGTGGCAGCGAGAATCCCAGCAGCAGCGACAAGCCGGTGACAAAGCCGTGCAGCGCCGGCATGAACCCGGCAGCCGGCAAGTCAACGGTGATCAGGTTGCCCAGCCACAGCGCCAGTGCATGCTGTGCCAGCAATCCGGCAATGCAACCCGCGACACTGGCCACAAAACCCAGCGCGATGAACTGGATCACATACAAACGCACCACCCGACCCCGCGACGCGCCATGGCAGCGCATCACCGCGCAGGCATCCAGATGACGCTGCAGGAAGCGCCGTGCCGCCAGTGCCACCGCGACGGCGGCGAGCACCACACTGAACAAGGCCGCAAGATTGAGGAATTTTTCCGCGCGATCCAGCGCCGAGCGGATTTCGGGACGCGCATCCTGGATGCTTTCCACGCGTTGTCCTGGCTGCAGCCGCGCATCAACCCAGGCACGGTAGGCATCGACAGCGCCGGCGGTGCCCGCCACCTGCACGCGATAACGGATGCGGCTGCCGACCTGCACCAGACCGGTGGCGACGATGTCGGCCTGGTTCATCATCACCCGCGGCCCGGCGTTGATGAAACCGATGGCGCTGTCCGGTTCCTGGGTAATGATCGCGGACACCGGCAAGCGGCTCTGTCCGACTTCTACAACATCGCCGGGTTTCAGTTGCAGGCGGGCATAGAGTTTTTCATCGACCCACACGGTGCCGGCCACCGGAATCGAAGTAGCGCGGCGATCCGGTGTGTACAACACATCAGTGATGCGCAGTTCGCCGCGCTGCGGGTAACCCGCGGTCACCGCCTTGATTTCGGCCAGCACGTTCTGGCCATTGCCCGCGGCCATGCTCGGGAAACGCAGCATGTGTGTGACTTGCAAGCCGAGGCGTTTTGCTTCGTCGGCGAACTGCGCATCCAGCGGTCGGTCAGCGGACACCACCAGATCGGCACCCAGCAATTGATTGGCCTGACGACTCAGTGCCTGATGTACACGATCGGTGAAAAATCCCACCGTGGTCACGCCGGCCACCGCCACCACCACAGCCATTGCCAGCAGCGTCAGTTCACCGGCGCGCCAGTCGCGCGTCAGCAGGCGCAACGCGAGAGCAATTTCGTTGATTGAAAACTTCATAAATAATGACAAAAACATGCCTCTGCCGAGGCTTTCATGTTTTTGGAAAAAATCGATATCCATCCCACTATTGCAGCACTCCACCGGCGAGTTGCAGCACGCGGCCGCAGCGTTGCGACAATTCGGCATCGTGGGTGACCAGAATCAGCGTCGCACCCTGCTCGCGATTCAATTCAAACATCAGCTCGATGATTTCGGCACCGGTTGCAGCATCAAGGTTGCCGGTGGGCTCATCGGCCAGCAGCAGCGACGGCCGGGTCACGAACGCGCGGGCAATGGCCACGCGTTGTTGTTCGCCGCCGGAAAGTTGTTTGGGGTAATGCTTGAGTCGAGCTGCCAAGCCGACGCGGCCGAGCAGCTCGCGTGCGGATTCAGCGGCATTCGCAGCGCCGGCCAGTTCCAGCGGCAGCATCACGTTTTCCAGCGCAGTCATCGATGGCAGCAGGTTGAAAGACTGAAACACAAAGCCCAGCAAACGCGCGCGCAGCGCGGCGCGGCCGTCTTCATCCAGCGCAAACAGATCCTGCCCGCTGACATGGACGGTGCCTGAAGACGGCGTGTCGAGTCCGGCGAGCAGACCGAGCAAAGTCGATTTGCCGGAGCCGGATGCACCGACCACCGCCACCGCTTCGCCGGCAGCAATGATGAAACTCACATCGCGCAAAATGGTCAATGTGGAATCGCCGGTGGTAACCTGCTTGGTCAGGTTTGCCACGCGCAGCATGGCGTCCGGATTTTTTGCTGAAAGTTTTTCTGAAAGTTGAGTACTCATGCTGATTCGCCTGCCACCTCTGATTGTTGTGCTGATTATTGCCCTGTTTGCTGCTCCGGCCGCGAGTGCTGCGACCATATTGGTGTTCGGCGACAGTCTTTCTGCAGGCTACGCACTCGCGCGCGGCGAGGACTGGCCGCAACTGCTGGCGCAGCGCCTGCAACAGAAAAAAACGGATTATACGGTCGTCAATGCCAGCATCAGCGGTGAAACCACGCAGGGCGGCGCCGGACGCATCGACAACGCATTAAAGACCCACCGTCCCGCCGTGGTGATCCTTGCACTCGGTGCCAATGACGGCCTGCGCGGTGCGGACCTCGTCGCGATGCGGCGCAATCTTGAACGCATGATCGATGCTGCACAACGCGCGCATGCACGCGTCATCCTTGCCGGCATACGCATACCACCTAACTACGGCCAGTCCTACACCGAAAAGTTCCAGGCAACCTTCAGGGAAGTGGCTAAAGCCAAGCGGATACCGCTGGTGCCATTCCTGCTCGAGGGTTTTGCCGACAAGCGCGAATACTTTTTGCCCGACAACCTGCACCCCACCGCATCGGCACAGCCGCTGATCCTGGAAACGGTGTGGAAACCGCTCGCGACGCTGCTAAAAATCAATTAAAATCAAATACTTATATAATATTCACCGCGGCGGCACCGGCAACCAGCCGGCCAATGATTGCAGCATCTGCAAAGCCCTGCGCCTTGAAGATGTCCAGGACGGCAGGCGCTGCATCCGCCGAACAAGCCACCAGCAAACCGCCGCTGGTCTGCGGATCGGTCAGCATCCGGCGCTGCAGTGTTGTATCACCTGCGGGCATGCTCACCTGATTGCCATAACTGCTCCAGTTGCGCTCCGAAGCACCAGTGACAAAACCAGCCTCCAGCAAAGGTTTCGCAGCAGACAACAAGGGAACCTTCGACCACTGCACTTCGGCCGCCAGTTTTGAGCCGCGACAGATTTCCAGTAAATGACCCAACAGGCCAAAACCGGTGACGTCGGTCAGCGCGTGCACAGCCGGCATATCAGCAAGCTCCACACCGGGCGTATTCAGTTTGGTCGTGCTGGCGATCATCTGCGCATAGTCCGCATCACTTAACTCGCCCTTTTTCATCGCCGCACTCATGATGCCGACGCCCAGCCCCTTGCCGAGAATCAGCACATCGCCGGCTTGCGCGCGGTCATTACGCTTGATCTTGTCCGGATGGATCAGACCCAGCGCCACCAGACCGTAAATCGGCTCCGGCGAATCGATGGAGTGACCGCCTGCAATCGGTATGCCGATGGACTGGCACACCGACTGGCCACCGGCAGTGATGCGTTGAGCCACGCTCATCGGCATCTTGCCGACAGGGATGCCCAGTAAGGCCAGTGCCATGAAGGGTTTTCCCCCCATCGCATACACATCGGAAATCGCATTGGTCGCCGCGATGCGCCCGAAATCGTACGGATCGTCAACGATGGGTGTAAAAAAATCCGTCGTCGCGATGATCGCCTGTGAATCATTGATGCGATAGACCGCTGCGTCGTCACTCGATTCCGTGCCGACCAGCAAATCCTTGAACACCTGCACCGGCGAATTCGCCAAAACCTCGCTCAGCAACGCTGGCGTCAGTTTGCAGCCTCAGCCACCGCCGTGGGAGAACTGGGTCAGGCGCAGGGCTGCGGGGTCGATTAATGGGTTCATGATGGGCTTTTTGAGAACGGTGATTGGTGACTGGTGACTGGTAACAGGTAACTGGTGATTGGTGATTGGTAACTAGGTAATTAGGTGATTTGGTAATGCTGGTTTGGGCTTGGGCTGTGTGCTGGCCGGATGCGATAATGCCGCATCATGACTGAAGCGTCGGATCACCACGTCAAAAAAGGACCCGCAACAGACTCGGTCACCGTAGCACAACTCGATCAGTTTGACGAGATCATCGACGTGCGCTCCGAGGACGAATTTTCTGAGGACCACATTCCAGGGGCGGTCAATTATCCCGTCCTGAACAACGCCGAGCGCGCCGAGGTCGGCACCATTTATAAACAGGTCTCATCCTTCGACGCCAAAAAATTCGGCGCCGCACTGGTCAGCGCCAACATCGCGCGCCACCTGCGCGAACAGTTGCTGGAACGCCCGCGCGACTGGCGCCCCCTCGTGTATTGCTGGCGTGGCGGCGGCCGCAGCGGCGCCCTAGCTCATGTGCTGACCCAGATCGGCTGGCGCACCGGCAAACTGGAAGGCGGCTATAAAACTTACAGACGCGCGGTCATCGATGAATTGCAGACCCTGCCGTCACGATTCGACTGGCGCGTGGTTTGCGGCATGACCGGCACCGGCAAGAGCCGGCTGCTGCGCGCACTGCGTGACCAGGGCGCTCAGGTGCTCGACCTGGAAGAACTCGCTCAGCACCGCGGTTCGGTACTGGGCAATCTGCCCGACGCGCCGCAACCGGCGCAGAAAATGTTCGAAAGCCTGGTTTGGCATGCGCTGCGACACTTCGATCCCGAACGTCCGGTGTTCGTTGAATCGGAAAGCAAAAAAGTCGGTAACCTGCGCGTGCCGGAGAGGCTGATCGAAGCGATGTGGCAAAGCGCCTGTGTAGTCATCGAAGCCGACATGGCTGTGCGTGTCGATCTGCTCAAGGATGAATACGCGCATTTCCTCAGCGATACTGCACTGCTTAACACGCAGCTCGATTGCCTGCGCCAGCTCTACGGCGGTACGGTCATCGATGATTGGCAGGCGCTCGCCCGCAATCAGTCCTGGGATCAACTGACCGCGGAGCTGCTGGTCCGGCATTACGATCCGGCTTATACGCGCGCCATCAACAATCATTACCCGCGGTTGCCACAGGCGCCCCGCTTTATACTGACCGCCCACGTCACGGTGGCTATGGAACAACTGGCGCGCGAGGTATTGGCAGAAACGCCGACAATCGCTGCCCGGCAACTGTCCGCCAGTTTAAATTAAACAGTTGCCGCAGGACCGCTTGCGGCCTGTAGCCGCGTCGGCCATGCGGTGACTTGCGGCGTTTGCTCGAAGGCCGCGCCGCGCCCCACACCGCAATATTCAAAACCCAGCGCCCGCATCTGCTGCGGATCGTACTGGTTGCGCCCGTCGACGATCAGGCGACCGTGCATGCGAGCCTTCATCGCCTCGAAATCCGGAGAGCGGAAGGGCTTCCATTCCGTAGCCAGCACCAGTGCGTCCACCCCGTCCAGCGCCTGGTAGGGATCTTCCGCGAACTGCAGCGCCCCCGAGACCAGCCACGCCGCCGGCAACTCCTCGCGTGCCCGCGGCATGGCCACCGGATCATAAGCCAGCACCCGTGCACCGGCAGCCAGCAGATCGCCAATGATCGCAATGGCCGGCGCCTCGCGCAGGTCATCCGTGTTGGGCTTGAAGGACAGGCCCCAGAGACCGAAGAGCCGGCCCTGCAAGCGGTGCCCATAGCGCTCGGCGATGACTTCGGATGCCCATTGTTTCTGCGCTTCGTTGGTCCGGGTCACTGCGGCCAGGATATTGGGCTCGACCTTGGCCTGCCGCGCCATGTCGATCAGCGCACGCACGTCCTTGGGAAAACACGAACCGCCATAGCCACAGCCGGCGTAGAGATAGGAATAACCGATGCGCGTATCCGAACCAATGCCGCGCCTGACGTTTTCGACATCCACGCCCAGCGCATCGCACAGCCGCGCCATCTCGTTCATGAAAGAAATGCGCGTTGCCAACATCGCATTGGCCGCGTATTTGGTGAGCTCGGCATCACGCACGCCCATCATGATCAGCCGTTCATGATTGCGCACAAACGGCGCATACAGTGCGCGCAGTATGCGTTCAGCGCGTTCACCATCCGTACCGATGATGACGCGGTCTGGGCTCATGAAATCCTGCACTGCCGTACCTTCACGCAGGAATTCCGGATTGGCCGCAACATCGTGCGAGTACGTCATGCCGCGCTGCGCCGCGGCGCGATCAAGAATGTCGCGGATCAGCTGTACGGTGCCCACCGGCGCCGTGGATTTGTTGACGACCACGCACCCGGACTGCATGTGTTGCCCGATTTCGGCCGCCGACGCCATGACGTATCGGGTATCGGCACCGCCATGCGGTAACGGCGGCGTTCCCACGGCAATAAATACCACTTCGGACGCAGCAATAGCCGCGCCCGGATCGCTGGTGAATGACAGGCGCCGCTGCTGCGAATTGCGCTGCACCAGTGATTCGAGACCGGGCTCGAAAAACGGCAAAATGCCCATCCGCAGTTGCGCCACCTTGCGCGCATCACTGTCGACGCATGTCACCAGATGGCCCATCTCCGCCAAGCAGCCGCCCGAGACCAAGCCGACATACCCGCATCCCATCACTACGATATTCATGATATCCGCTCCGGTGCAATTAAAAATTCCGGGGCCGAAGCCCCGATTGCACCGATGATCGCCACGCGACGTTGCCGCAATAAGTCAAGCACATGAAACATTCGCGGCAATGCCGCCGCCGACGACTCCGGCAACAAGCTGTTGCGCGACGCAAAGAATTGAGCCAAGATATCTGCAAGTTCACTACCGTAGCCTACTGACTCATCAGCGTGCCGGATAAATCTGCAACTGCGCCCGCACCCGATTTCGAACTCCCTGCCACGGGAGGCAAGTCTTTCAAGCTGCGCGCCCTGCGCGGCCAGACGGTAGTCCTCTACTTCTACCCCAAAGACAATACCCCCGGCTGCACCACCGAAGGCCAGCAGTTCCGCGACCTGCATCCGCAATTCATCAAGGCCGGCTGTGCGGTATACGGCATTTCACGCGACACCCTGAAGTCGCACGAAAACTTCAAGACCAAAATGTCTTTCCCGTTCGAGCTGCTGAGCGACGCTGATGAAGTCGCCTGCAAGCTGTTCGACGTAATCAAGATGAAAAACATGTATGGCAAACAAGTGCGCGGCATCCAGCGCAGCACTTTTGTCATCGACGGTAACGGCATGATTCGCCGCGAGTGGCGCGGCGTCAAAGTGCCCGGGCATGCGCTGGAGGTGCTGGAATTTCTAAAAACCCTGGCTTGATGACCTCCCGGGCCTACGCGCGCGCGCAATGCGTTCCCGCAGTGCGCGCATTACATTCCTCACTCCGCTGTTTTTCTTCATCCCGACCCCCTGGAGGCCCATGATTCAGCGCAAGGCTGCACCCTCGTCTGCCGTTGTCACCCGTATCGCCAGCGCCGCCACCAAGCTGTTCGTGCTCGATACCAACGTGATGATGCACGATCCGACCAGTCTGTTCCGTTTCGAGGAACACGACATCTTCATCCCGATGGCAACCCTCGAGGAGCTCGACGGCAACAAAAAGGGCATGTCGGAAGTGTCGCGCAACGCGCGTCAGGCCAGCCGTTACCTCGACGAACTGGTCGGTGCGCTGCAAGGCGACATCACCGGTGGCATTCCGCTGGAATTGCACGGCGACAAGGCCGCGACCGGCCGGGTATTTTTGCAGACCGAGGCCATCAACAGCGAGTTGCCGGCGAGCCTGCCCAGCGGCAAGGCCGACAACCAGATCATCGGCGTCGTCAAACACCTGCAGGAGGTCCACGCCAAGCGGCAGGTGATCCTGGTGTCGAAAGACATCAACATGCGCATCAAGGCCCGCGCACTGGGTCTGGCCGCCGAGGATTATTTCAACGACAAGGTCCTCGAAGACACCGACCTGCTCTACACCGGCATCAGCGCGCTGCCGGCGGATTTCTGGGACACCCACGGCAAGGACATGGAATCCTGGCAACAGGCCGGACACACCTATTACCGGGTGCACGGCCCGCTATGCCGCAGCCTGCTGGTCAATCAGTTCGTCTATCTCGAGGGCGACCAGCCGTTCCAGGCCCAGGTGCGCGAGGTCAACGGCAAAACCGCGATCCTGCAGACACTAAAGGACCACAGCCACCAGCGCAACAGCGTGTGGGGCATCACCGCGCGCAACCGCGAGCAGAATTTCGCAATGAATGCCCTGCTCAACCCGGACATCGACTTCATCACCCTGCTCGGCCAGGCCGGCAGCGGCAAGACGCTGATGACCCTCGCCGCGGGCCTCGCGCAGACGCTGGAGGAAAAACTGTTCTCGGAAATCATTTTCACCCGGGTCACCGTGCCGGTGGGCGAGGACATCGGCTTCCTGCCCGGCACCGAAGAGGAGAAGATGACGCCGTGGATGGGCGCGCTGACCGACAACCTCGAGGTGCTGACCCACACCGACGACCACGGTGCCTGGGGCCGTGGCGCAACCAACGACCTGCTGGCGTCGCGTATCAAGATCCGCTCGATGAACTTCATGCGCGGCCGCACCTTCCTCAACCGTTGGGTGATCGTCGACGAGGCGCAAAACCTGACGCCGAAACAGATGAAGACGCTGATTACCCGGGCCGGCCCGGGCACCAAGATCATCTGCATGGGCAATGTCGAACAGATCGACACGCCGTACCTGACCGAAACGACCTCGGGCCTGACCTACGCCGTGGACCGTTTCAAGAACTGGGCGCACAGCGCGCACATCACCCTGCGTCGCGGCGAGCGTTCGCGACTGGCCGATTACGCGTCTGAAGTCCTGTAA
>JAYUYQ010000326.1:0-8530 GCA_043752435.1 Betaproteobacteria bacterium | reverse complement strand
CACCTCACTCAGATTGAACAGAGCTGCTCATATCGGGCGGACAGAGCATGGTTCAAACATTTCGGAGGTCAAAATGAACAAGTTGATGATGAGCGCACTGATTGCTGCTGGATTTGCCACTGCTGTGCCGCTGAGCATGGCGCAAACCGCCAATCCGGCATCCGGCGCCTCGCAGGGTCAACACACGAAAGACTTTCATCAAGGCAAACAGGCATTCAGCCTGCCCAGCGATCGCGTCGAGGCGCGCCTGGCCTACATCAGGACTGCGCTGAAAATCACCGATGCGCAAAAAATGCAATGGGATAACTTCGCCGGTGTGATGCGCAAGCAGACCAAGGACGGCGATGTGCGGATACAGGAACACCGTGCAAAAATGGCAGCCAACACCGACCGCAAACGCCCGAACGCCATCGAGCGATTGGAGCGCCAGCAGGCCTTCATGGCTGCGGCATCGGCGCGTATCGGCGAACGACTCACGGTGCAAAAACCGCTTTACGCAGCGCTGTCGCCCGAACAGCAGCAAATTGCTGACAAGGTATTAGCCGGCCACGGCGGCAAACGCGGTGGTCATGGTGGACGTCACGGCGGACACGGCAGGGCATAGTAACGGGTTTAAACAACGGGCGGAATTTACGGGCGAAATCGACGGGCGAAGGCACTGTCGCCGCACGGCAACACAAAACGGGGGCAGCGCAGCTTGCCCCCGTTTTTTATGCACGTAAACCAACCGTTCGCCCTGAGCCTGTCGAAGGGTAACAAACTCTTACAAAATCCTGCGAGACAGCCGGGTACCGGTGCCTGTCCAATAGGCACAAGGAGAAGCTGAACATGAAAACCCCAATCAAAGTGATGCTCACCGTCTCAGCACTGGCGGTGCTAAGCGGTTGCGTGGCAGTGCCGGTGCATCAGGGCTATTACGAGCCGGCCCCCGTGGTGTATGCACCGGCCCCCGTCTATTACGGTCCTCCGGTTTATTACGGACCCTCCGTTCGCTTCGGATTCAACGGCGGACGCGGCCATGGTCATGGCCATGGCGGACATCGCGGTCGGGGACACCGCTAAGCCTGCGGACCATGAAAGCGGGCAGCCCGGATTATTGAGTTTAAACAGCAGCAGGAAAACAACTATGCGCCACGCACTCATTGCGTTGTCGATATTGCTCGGAACGGCGACCCCGGCCATGGCCCAGGTCAGCGTCGATATCTCGATTCCCGGTGTGAGCATCGGGATCAACCAGCCGGTGTATCCGGAACTCGTTCCGATACCCGGCTACCCGGTGTATTACGCACCGCAGGCGCAGGCGAATTATTTCTTTTATGACGGCCTGTACTGGGTGTATCAGGATGATCGCTGGTATGCGAGTGCCTGGTATAACGGCCCCTGGGATTTCGTCGAACCGGACGACGTGCCGCTGTTTGTACTGCGCGTGCCCGTGCGTTACTACGTGCATCCTCCCGTTTACTTCCGCGGCTGGGTGGTCAGCGCACCGCCGCGCTGGGACCTCTATTGGGGCCCACGCTGGGTGCATCATCGCCACGGCTGGGATCACTGGGATCGTCGCGTGGTGTACGCACCGGCGCCGCTGCCAGCGTACCAGCGCCACTATGCAGGCGACCGCTATCCGCGTCCCGAGTACCAGCGCGTGATTCGTCACGAGCATTATCACTACCAGCCGCGTGACCATGTGGTCCGGGAGCGTCATCACGAGCGCACCACGCCGCGGCCGCAGGTGCACGCTCAACCCGTGCAACAGAATCGGCCAGCGCAGCACAGTCCGGTGCAGCACAGTGCTGATTTTCAGCGCGAACAACGCCCGCAACGCGAGCGGGAAGAGTCGCGGCGTGCCGAGCCGATGCAGGTATTGCCCCAGCAGCGCGCGCCGGTTGTGCAGGAACAGCGGGCGCAGCCGCGGCCCGACATGGAGCGTCGTGCACAGTCCGAACCGCATAACCGTCCGGACGTCCAGCGTGAACAGCGCCCACAGCGCGAACGCGAAGAGACGCGGCGCTCCGAGCTCCTGCAAGTATTGCCGCAACAGCGTGCTCCGTCAGCGCAGGAGCAGCGGCCACAGCCGCAGCAGGAACGGCACGCTGAACCGCAGAACCGGCCCGATGTTTCCCGCGCACAGCCGCAACGCGAGCAGCGTGAACGTGAGGAGTCACGCAAACCGGAGGGTATGCAAGTGCTGCCTCAGCAACGCGCGGCGGTATTGCAGGAGCGGCAGCAGCAGCAGCAACAGCAACAGCAACAGCAACAGCAGCAACAGCAGCGGCAGCAACAGAAGCAACACCAGGAAGCCCCCCGCACGCAGCAGGCGCCGCAGCCGCAACAAGCCCAGGAGCGGGGAGCGCAGGGCCGCAGTGATCGCCATCAACCCCGGGACAATGCAGAACGGCGTCAGGGGCCGGAGCGCGGCGGTGACAGGGGCGGGCGCGGGTAGCCTCCGGGAGGTTTATTTTCCGGGTGCTGAAGCCGGGTCTATTGGGCAGCAGCGCGTTGATCTGCGCCTCCTGCCCGGCTTCTAATCCAGCCGAGCCCCGGATTCGCGCACAACTTTCGCCCACTTGGCGAGTTCGCTGCGGGTGAATTCCGCAGTTTGCGCAACGGTGCCGCCGAAAGGATCGATACCCTGCGCGGCGAATTTTTGTTTGAGGTCGGCGTCGTTCAGCGCCTGTGCCGCGGCCCCGTTGAGGCGACCGATGATGTCTCCGGGTGTTGCTGTCGGTGCATAGAGTGCAAACCACAATGAAGTCTCAAAACCTTTTACGCCCGCCTCATCAACCGTCGGCAGGTCCGGAATGATCGCGGCGCGTTTGGCGGTGCTCGTGGCGAGTGCGCGCAATTTTCCCGATTTCACGAACGGCAGCGCCGTCGAGGCCGGGGCAAACATCATCTGCGTGCGGCCCGCGACGAGATCTGTCACTGCTTCCGGGCTGCCTTTATAGGGCACGTGCACGATCTTCACGCCCGCCATGCTGCCGAACAGCACTGCCGAGAGATGCGGACTGGTGCCGTTGCCCGATGACCCGAAGAGGATGTCGTTGGGGCGCGCCTTCGCTGTCGCGATCAGTTCGCGCACCGAATGCACCGGCATCGACGGATGCACCACCAGCAGGTTGGGCAGTGACGCGATGCCGGAGATCGCGGCCAGGTCGCGCCCGAAATCGAACGGCAGGCTCTTGTAAAGGCTTGCGTTGATGGTGTTGGCAATCGAGCCCATGAACAGTGTGTAACCATCGGCCGGCGCGCGCACCACCGCTTCCGCCGCGATGTTGCTGCCCGCGCCCGGCCGGTTTTCAACCACCACGGTCTGGCGCACGGCCTCGCCCAGTTTTACGGCGAAAATGCGCCCGACCACGTCGACGGCGCTGCCCGGCGGAAAGCCAAGTACCAGGCGGAGGGGCTTTGCCGGATAGGCCTGCGCGAAAGCCGCGAGCGGTGCAACCGAGACCAAGCTGCCCATGAGACACAGGGTCACAAGCTTCATCATTCCTCCGGTTTTTATGTTTGGAATCTATGTTGTCAGTGCGATGGCGGCAATGCGGTGGAGTTAATACCCTATGGTGCCAATACGATAGTTGAGCCTCTATACTCGCCAACTCGATCAACAATCCTACAGGATGGGGGAACATCATGGCAAAGCTGCGTGCGGTGGAGTGCCGCGAATTCATCAAGGCGGTGGTCGAAAAGGCCGAAGAGATGCGCGTGCCGGTGGCGATTGCCGTCGTCAATGCCGAGGGCAATCTGCTCGCGCTCGAACGCATGGATGACGCCGGCTTCATCACGCCCAAGACCGCGGAAAGCAAGGCCTATACCGTGGCCGCATTCCGCTCGATGAGCCCGCGTTTTACCGATGGCCTGGTGATCCAGCAGTGGTTCAAGGAACGCAATCCGCAGATGCTGATGAACGCGTCGGTGTTCAGCGGTGGCCGCGTTGTGGTGTCAGGCGGCTGCGCGCCGATTTTCAAGGGCGACGAAATGGTCGGCTGTTACGGCATCAGCGGCGGGACTTCCGGCCAGGACGAAGTGATGGCGCAATACGCGCGTGCGAAGGTGGGCTGGGCCCACAAACCCGAGCACGATGACACGCCGGACGACGTGAAAGAGCACTTCAACCAGATTTACGCGCAGGTCGGGCTGGGGAAGCCGGCGGAATAACGGGAGCCTGCCGGCTCACTTCTTTTTTGCGTTAAACATTTTTCCGCTGTCGATCAACTCGCGCAGGCTGGACCAGGCGTAATCCAGCCCGCGGATGGCTGACAGGCTGAAAGCGGTGGCGGTAATGCCGCTGACAAAAGTGATCTGCAGCGCTTCCGTGGTTTCCGTATCGACTCCGGCATTCTGCAGCGAGGTTTCCGAAGGGTACTGTGCGTCCTCGTGAGTTGCGTCCTTGATTGAGACTTCGACGACATCGCTCTGGATGTAATCGTAAAAATATTCGCGGCGGCGCACCGGGTGGAGGATTTCATCGGCGCCCAGCACCATCACCGGTTTTTTTATTTTGTAGAGGAATTCCGGCGAGGCCCTGCCGAAATAGGCGGGATCAAGCAGGATACCGCCGGCGACGGGGGCGCCCTGCACCATTGCGACGGCCACTGCGTGACCGCCAAACGAATGACCGACGATGATAATCCGGCTCACATCAATGCGGCTGTCGATGATGCCCGGTGAGCGGTGAATCAGGTTGACGATTCTGGCCAGGGTTCTGCCGTTGACATCCCACGGCCCGGTTTTTGACAACTGCACGGACACCGCATGCATGCCCCACGAGGCGACATGCATGGCCTGCCGGGAATGGGCTTCCTTCGAGCAGTCATGGCCGTGCAGGAAAATCACCAGCGGCGCTTTTTCGGCGGGCGAGGCCAGATACCAGTCAGCGCGGACGCGCTCCTTGGCCGACAGCCGCAGTTCGCGATCGTTGTGCACGGTCACCACAAAGGGGCCGCGCAGCCGGAACCGGTTGACGCTGGCCGCCTGACCCAGCAAATGAGTCTGCAGCTCGCTCAAACTTTTGAGTGGGGGCAACGGCGCCCGGACCTCCGCCGTCATGGCATCAGTGCCGGCCAGTGTCAGCCACGCAATGACCAGCCATCGGCTACCGGGAATGATGTGCATTGGAAGCATCAGCCATCCTAAACCAAGTTTGCCCATCAGTTGTTGCGGATCTTGCTGAGAACCGGATATTGTCAATCACATCACACGGGGGAGTATGCTTTTCCTGAACAGTGCGCCGGCCGCATCCTGCCATCCTCCCAGGGTGAGGAATTGATAAGTGATGCCAAGCGGAGGAGGAATCATGTGGAAGTACTGCAGATTTTTTGTGCTGGCAGGCGCGTTGCTGATGGTGCAGGGCGTTGTTCACGGCGCTGTATGAAGAACTCGGGCAGGCGTTCGTGGTGGACAACCGCGCGGGAGCATCCGGCAATCTCGGTACGGAAATCATGGTCGGTGCGCAGCCGGACGGTCATACCCTGCTTGTTGGTAATGTATCGACCAATGCCATCAACCCGACCGGGTTTGCCTCGATCCTGAAGTACAACGCAGTGAATGACCTCACCGGCGTCACCATACTGAGCACGATCCCCAATCTGCTGGTGTCGAGGACGGCTTTCCCGCCCAAGGACTTCAAGGAACTGGTCGCGTATGCCAAGGCGCGTCCGGGACAGCTCAACTACTCCAACCCGATCGGCGCCTATTCACACCTTGATATGCTGCGCTTCATGGCGCAGGCCGGCATTACGATGCTGCATGTGCCGACCAAGGGTGCGGGCGACACGATTACCGCGGTGCTGGGCGGTGAGATCCATTTTTATTTTACCAACGCTGCGACGGCCACACCCTACGTTCTTGGCGGAGGAATGAAGGCTTACGCGACGACGGCGAAGGAAAGGCTGGCCGAACTCAGCAGCGTGCCGACAACAGCCGAAGTCGGGTACCCGGACATCCGCGGCCATATCTGGATCGGGCTGTTCCTGCCGGCGGTGACGCCGCGCGCCGTGGTCGACAAGCTGTATGCATCGACGCTCAAGGTCACCGAGCGTCCGCAGACGCGCGACCTGTTCGCGAAGGCGAGGATACCGGTCGCGCTCAGCCAGTCACCCGCCGCATTCCAGAAGTACGTGGTTGAAGAGACGGCAGTCTGGGCCAAGGTGATCAAGGGACACGATGTGAAGTATTACTAGCGCATTACTGCGGGGGAAATACTGCGACTCCCGGCTGCAGGCAGCCGGGATCAGCGCGAGCGGGAGGTTCTCACAAAATCGAGCGAGGCCTGGAACAATTCCAGGTCCTTGGCGTAATCGGCGGCATCGGCGCGGTCGATCTGGATCCATTCCCGCGTGGCCGCGATGCCGCCGGGCTGGAACGGGCTGATGTGGTCGCGCGAGAAATGCAACTCCGTCGCAACTGTGGCGGACAGGCGAATCCCCACGCTGCTGCCGCTGATGCAGGCAAACATCTTGTCGCTGACGAAGTAGGCATCCAGGCCGTTGATCTTGCGGGCGCTGACGCCGGGAAGGCTGAGCAGCAGTGCGTCGATCTGTGCTTTGGGGGATTTGGGAGTATCAGTGCTCAAGGGAGATGGGCCGTGGTGGTTATGAAGGGAATGGTGAGATTATAAACGCCAAGTACGGTGTGACCGCCATTAAGGCATGTCAAACTTTGCGCGTGGCTCCGGCAACCCTGCCGGGGGTTCACCGTATTGCAGGAGTTCACCATTGAAACCGACCAAGGCCTATCGTAATCCCGAATTCATGGACAGCCCGGACGCGCGCGCGCTGCGCATCCTCGCGGAGTATTTCGAACCGCAAAGTCGCCTCAATGCCGAAGGCGTCGAAGACACCATCGTGTTTTTCGGGTCGGCACGGCTGCCGCCGGGTTCGAAATATTACGAGGCGGCGCGCGAGCTGGCGTTCCGGCTGACGACCTGGTCGAAGGGACTCGGCCCGGAGCATCTGCGCCGCTTTGTGGTTTGCACGGGCGGCGGGCCCGGCATCATGGAAGCCGCCAATCGCGGCGCCTCCGAAGCGCGCGGCCGCAACGTCGGGCTGACCATTTCGCTGCCCCGCGAAGAGGGCGTTAATCCGCATGTCACACGCGAACTGGCGTTCCATTTTCATTACTTCTTCATGCGCAAATTCTGGCTCGCTTACATGGCCAAGGCGCTGATCGTGTTCCCCGGCGGTTATGGCACGCTCGATGAACTGTTTGAAATGCTGACCCTGAAGCAGACCAAACGCCTGACCAAGCCGATGCCCATCGTCTTGTTCGGCACCGAGTACTGGAACGACGTGATCAACTTCGACGCGCTGGTGCGCCACGGCACCATCGACGCTGCCGATGTGGAGCTCGTGCACCGCACGGATTCGGTGGACGAAGCCTGTAAATGGTTGATTGAGCGGCTCATCGAAAAGGCGCTCGACCAGCCGGGTGGCAAGCTTTAGCCGGGACTGTAAAGCGCTAGGGGGTTTCTTCGCGCGCCTGTGACACACGCTCCAGCGGCAGTCGTGCGCCCGCAGATAATTTGGCAAAACGCAGCGTATGGGTGGCGAGCAGCGTTTCGGCGAGGAAACAGATCAGCGCGAGCGAAAAACAGAGAATGCCGCCGAGAAAGCACCAGCGCACGAACTCGTCCCGGATGGAAGCCATGGTGACCTCCAGGAAAAGTCCTGCCACCGTGGCGCCAATGAACAGCGCGCACAGCACCAGAAAGCCGATCGACCAGTTGACCACGCTGCCACGCAAGCCCAGCCGCCGCAGTTCCCAATAGGCAGCTTGTTCATTTTTGAAGCGCTGCAGATCGAGTCGCTCCTCGATCCAGCGCGCGCGGTCGATGATGCGCGACAGCCGGGTGGCCAGAGCCCCGATCATCGCGGCCACTGCGGTGAGCATGAACACCGGCGCGACCGCCGCTTGAATGCCGTGAACGATGGAGGTATCCATGGTTGAAGGTCCGTATGAGTTTAAAAAGTAATTATATATAAGTATATGATTTTATTGATATATTTAACGCTGTCGTCATGCGACTAGAGCAGGACATTAAGCATGCAGCAGTATATGCGCTGCCGCCAGTCTGTTTAATCGCTGCTGGATTCAATCGTAAACACGCAACACGCAGAAGGAGAAATCATGTCGCAGCAGGAAAGCATTACAGGAAGTTGTCTGTGCGGGTCGGTCCGTTTCGAAATCAGCTCGCCGTCCACAGCATTCCGCTATTGCCACTGCAGCCGCTGCCAGAAGGCGACCGGCGGCGCGCATGCCGCCAACCTGTTTCTGCCGGAGCGTCAGTTCAAATGGCTGGCCGGCGAATCACTGGTCAAGCGGTTTGACTTGCCGGGGGCCAAACGTTTTGCGGTGAGCTTCTGCACCCAGTGTGGCACGCGCATGCCGCACAAAATCCCCGGCACGGAAAACATGCTGATCCCGGCGGGTGTACTGGACGCGGCCCCCGACCTCAAACCCGACAGCAGCATATTCTGGGCATCGAAGGCGGCGTGGTATGTCGAAACGCCGGAGATGCCGAAGTTCGAGG
>JAYUYQ010000325.1:0-3387 GCA_043752435.1 Betaproteobacteria bacterium | reverse complement strand
CCTTCAGCAGCGTGTACATCTGCCGGCTGAACAGCAGAACTTCGATATGCGTGACTTTTCTCTTGCCGAAACTGAGATTAAGACTGGCGCTTTCGGAGCGCGGCGGCGCCGAGGGCTTGATTTCGAGAGGCGCCACGCCCAGCCCGAACAGCTGCCCGGCCACCGCAGCGCTGTCCGCACCTTCGAGCACGCCCTGCACCGCTTCGCCGCGCCCGTTACGACCCTTGTAGGAAAAAAAAGGCATCGTCCTGTTATTCCGCGAGCTGACTGCTGACCCGCATCGCCTCGTCCGGTGAGGTCTTGCCGGCGGCGGCCAGTTGCGCTGCGTGATGACGGAGAGTCCGTCCCGCCAGTTGCTCACGGGCCACCTTCATGAACTGCTGGATGTTTTCCTGGTTCGCTGCCTCTACCACCGTCTTGGTCATTTCCAGCATCTCGTAGACACCAGTACGCCCCACGTATCCGGTGCCGTTGCAGTAAGAGCAACCGCGCCCCTTCTTGTATTTGTGCTCATCGACATGGTCGTCGAGCTCGCTGCGCAGCCACTCATGCTCCGTCGGCAGCGGCTGGTAATCCTCGATGCAGCTCTCGCAAATCACCCGCACCAATCGCTGGGCAATCACCAGCTGCAACGACAATGCAACCATGTAGCGCGGCGCCCCCATGTCGAGCAGACGCACCGGCGTGCTGGCAGCATCGTTGGTATGCAGCGTCGAGAACACCATGTGGCCGGTCATCGCGGCGCGCAAACCGGTTTCTACCGTTTTTTCGTCACGCATCTCGCCAACCAGCACCACGTCCGGGTCCTGGCGCAATGCCGAGCGCAGCACACGATCAAAAGTCAGTTCGATTTTTTCGTTGATCTGCACCTGGTTGATGCCGGGCAACCGGTATTCCACCGGATCCTCAACAGTGATGATCTTCCGCTCGGTGGTGTTGAGCTCGTTGAGCGCCGCGTATAGCGTCGTCGTCTTGCCGCTGCCGGTCGGGCCAGTGACCAACACCATGCCGCTGGGGCGTTGTATCACCTCGCGTATCTTGCCCAGCATGTCGGCGGGAATGCCGATGTTGTCGAGACTGAGGATGCCGCTGCCCTGATTCAACAAGCGCATCACCACCGATTCACCATGCTGGGTGGGCATCGTCGAAATCCGCACGTCGACCGAAGTATTACGAACCTTGATTGCAAAACGCCCGTCCTGCGGTATGCGTTTTTCGGCAATGTCCAGCCCCGACATCAGCTTCAGCCGCAGCGCCACGGCCGAGGCGATTTTGCCGTCGGTTTCAGTCTGCAGGTGCAACACGCCGTCGATACGGAAACGGATCTGCAGCCGCTTTTCCTGGGGTTCGATGTGGATATCCGAAGCGCGTGCCTGGGTCGCGTCCTCGAACACCGTCTGCAACAGTTTGACGACCGGCGCCTCCTCGGCGCCCGGCGTCGTGGCCAGCACACCGAAATCAATCGCGCCTGAATCGCCAATGTCGGCCCCGAGTTCCTGGGCCAGACCGGTAATCTGCTCGGTACGCCGGTAACTGCGGTCAATCGCGCGCAGCAATTCGGTTTCCGTGACCACCGCCAGATTAATTTCGCGCTTCAGCAGGCGCGTGATCTCGTCATAGGCCGTGAGATCCGTCGGGTCGGCCATGCCCACGGTGCAGACCTCGCCTTTGTCCTCCAGCACAATGGCGCGGAAGCGGCGCGCCTGGGTTTCCGGCAGTTTGGCCACCACTTCACGCTTGAAGTTGTAGTGCTTGAGATCGATATAAACCGCACCGAGCTGCCGGGCCAGCGCTTTGGAAATCTGCTCCTCGGTGATGAATTTTTTCTCGATAAGCACATGACCCAGCCGGCGCCCGGTTTTTTTCTGTTCTTCGAGGGCTTGCTTCAACTGCTCCTCGGTCAGCAGTTTTTGCTGGACGAGAATGTCACCGAGGCGGATTTTTTCAGGACGGGCCATTCAGTTTTCGCTCAAAATGGGAGTAATCATGCAAACGTCGTGCCACGCACTTATATCGTGACTTATTCTATTTACATAGCGCATGTTATTGATATTTAAGGATATCCGGTTAAGCCCCTGATGACAACCCAACACCCTTATCTGGTAAACGTCTGATGTTCGACATTGTGCTCTATGAACCGGAGATTGCGCCCAACACCGGCAACATACTGCGCCTGGCGGCAAACACCGGCGCCCGGCTGCATCTGGTGAGGCCGCTGGGTTTCACGCTGAGCGACCGCACCCTGGCGCGCGCGGGCCTGGATTACGGCGCGCGCGCCGCCATCACCGTGCATGACGACTGGGTCGCCTGTAACGCCCATTTTTTCGGGCAACGCGTGCTGGCCGTCACCACCCGCGGCAAGGTGCGTTACGACACGATGCTGTACGCCGCAGGCGATGTGTTGTTATTCGGCCCGGAAACCCGCGGCTTGCCGGCAGCAGTGCTGGATGCCATACCGGATACACAGCGCTTGCGCCTGCCGATGCAAGCCGGCAATCGCAGTCTGAACCTGTCCAACGCCGTTGCGATTGTGATCTATGAAGCCTGGCGTCAATGCGGTTTCAGCAACGGCGCGTGACGAGTTCACCGACCGGCCGATGATGATCCTGCATGCTCGGGTTTGGGGTCGCGCGCGAGCAACTCGCGAACCACGGCCGCCGCTTGCCCGGGCTGATCGAGCAACCGGCATACCGCATCGGTAATCGGCATGTCGATGCCACGCGCACGCGCACGTCGGCGCACTTCGTCGGCGGTGTACACGCCTTCGGCCACATGCCCCAGCCCGGCTTGCGCGGTGGTTACGGCCTCACCACGCGCGAGCGCCAGCCCGATCCGGCGATTGCGCGACAAGTCTCCAGTGCAAGTGAGCAGCAGATCGCCGACGCCGGACAGTCCCATGAAGGTTTCCGCGCGCCCGCCCAGCGCCACGCCGAACCGCGTCATTTCCGCGAGGCCGCGGGTCATCAGCGCCGCGCGCGCGTTGAGCCCGAGGCCCAAGCCATCGCAGACACCCGCCGCAATCGCGATCACATTTTTGACTGCTCCGCCGACTTCGACGCCGATTACATCGTCATGTGAATACACCCGCAGCGCGGGACCGTGCAGCGCTTGTGCCGCAGCAACTGCCAGCTTGCGGTCAACAGCGGCCAGTGTCAGCGCAGCGGGCAGGCCGCCCGCAACCTCTTGTGCAAAACTGGGACCGGATAGCACGGCGCCGGCTGCAGCGTCCATCTCTTCGGCAAATACCTCATGCGGCAAACGCGCATCCGGGCGCTCGAAACCCTTGCATAGCCAGATCATCGGCGACTTGATGCGCAATTCACGAACGGCGCGCAGCGTCGCGCGCAGACCCGAGACCGGCGCTGCGCAAACCAGGTAATCACTGCC
>JAYUYQ010000324.1:0-8579 GCA_043752435.1 Betaproteobacteria bacterium | reverse complement strand
AATCGTTCGATCAGTGCCTTCATGCCGCGCTGGCGCGCGGCGATCTGTTCCGGTGTCAGCGGTGGCTTGTCTGCATATCGCACGTCGTGCCAGCTGCGTAGGAAATCCTGATACAGAGGTTCGCGATCCTCGAACAGAAAGCCAAGCCGTGATAATTCATCGGTGATTTTTATGAGCTGGCGCTCATCCTTATCAGTTTTGTTAGGGCGATTCGCCAGTTCGTTACGATCGTCGACCAATCGTTGCGTTTCAATATCCAAACTCGTGCGCAGGCCAAAGATCTCGGTCAGCGTCGCGGTAAAGCCCATGCCCTTCGGGTCCGCGTACGGTGCGGCTGCGCTGACGCGGCCATCGTCAAGTTGTGTCAATACCCGTATCTCATCACGTGTCAGCGCTGAGATGGTGAGCGGATTGTGCGAGGTCAGGATGATGTGACACTTATTTTCGTCCGCAGCGATGCCCATCCAGTCCTTTATCCATTCCAGATAGCTGTATTGCCAGTGTGGGTTGAGATGGGTGTCGGGCTCGTCCAAGAGGTAGAGCGCGCGCAGCCCACGCGACACGCGAATCATGCCGAGGACCATCAGCAGTTGGCGTTCGCCGTCCGAGAGTTCCGAAAAACTGACATCGCCGGTTGCATCGTTGTCCCGAGTGACCCAGACTTGAATGGCGCGGATAAGGTCCGATACGTCCAGCGCCTCAAGCGCATAAAACATATCGCTTTCATCGGTAAAGTGTTGTCTCAATGCCTGCAGAGCATCCAGATCTGGCAGGAAGGTTGCGAACTGGGCTTCATCCTGCTTTTTATCGCGATAGTCGTCGATCGCGTTGCCGGTGAGCGCGATGGGATGAAACGCCAGTTCTTTCAATAGTGCAGCCGTTCGTCCTGCGGGCCCGGCTGCGCCCCAGAAGTTGCCAGCTTCGGTTGCCTTCACGGCTTTTCCGCCTTTGGCGTACCAGGGTTCCCGGAACAGTGCCAGAGAGGAATGAAAGCCGGTAATTTTGAGTTTTTCTTTCAATGCATGGACGACTTTGTTCTCTGGTGTTTCCTTCGAGCCGGAAGTCGGTGTGTTTTCCAGGAACGCAAAAAGGCAAAGCATGGCAAGCTCGCCATGCACAGGGCGGCAAAAGAACAGTCGCCGTTTCAACAACGCCTGGTAGCAGGCGGCTTCGTCATCGTTGATGGCAATTTTCTTGTAATACTCGGCCTGATGGGCATCGAACAACCCTTCCAGCCGCCGGCTGCTGCCTGAGTAGTATCCGAATACCAAATCCGGGAACCAGTCGTCCTTATTCTTCTCGAATTCGCTGCGTTTCACATCCTTTCCATCGATGCGGACAGCAGACTCGCCTTTAATGTTGCTGAGCGTGACATGTGTTGCCCTTTCAGCGCTGCCGCTGCGGGGATGGATGCGATAGTCCACCCGATACCGAAACCGTGGCTCATGGCGACGCAGGTCCACCCAGCGGAAGACTTCGGTGATGGCTTCGATCAGGTTGGACTTGCCGGCGCCGTTCTGGCCGATCAGCACGGTGGTGAGCTTGCGCTGGTCGAAGTCCACGTCCAACTGCTTCAGGTTCTTGAAGCCGTCGATGTAGACACGGTCAAGGCGCATGGCCCGCCTCCAGTGCGGTCTTGTGGTCTTTGATATGGCCTTTATCCACTTCCCAGGCCAGCTGTTTGTAGAAATCGGCCACCGGCAGTTCGGCGACCTTGAACAGGGCTTCGGCGGTGTTGGCGCCGCCCAGGCGGCGCAGGTGATCGGCGAGATAGGGCTGGTCCTTCACATCGGCGTCTTGACGGCTTTTGGTCATGCCGGCGGTCTCCTTGGGTGCGCGCGCAGCGCGGGCCACGCGCGGCTTGCGGGGCTTTGGCAGCAGGTCTGCCTGTGTGCGCTGCGCAGCGATGCGCTGCAACAGCACGCTGGCCGGCTCGTCGTTCGGGTCTTGCGGCACCAGCTCGCCGCGAAAGGCTTTGGCCAACAGCAGCGGCGTGAGGCGCTGGGCGTGGGCACGCGCAGCGGCGTAGCGGGCTTCGATTCGGTCGGCGAGGGCGAAGAGGGCTTCGACGCGGCGGACGATTTCGGTTTGTTGTTTGATCGATGGAAGCGGTAAAAAAATTGCTTCTAAATCAGTTTGGGAAACCTTCCATATACCAGTTGTCGTCTTGGCAGCGAGGTTGATTTGTGACCGGACTGACTCACTTGCCCAAACATGCTTTAAATAATTTGGAAGCAGTCGAGCAGTGTTAGGACGAAATCTAATCATCGTGTCTGGAAAGGCAACATCGCTCTTACAGTTAGAGACAAGTGCGCCACGGCCAACAAAATCCTTTGATCCATTTCCACGAGATACGAGGTAGTCGCCATCGTGAATTAGAAATCTTGATGCATCTGCAATTTCGGACCAGTCTCCACTTTTGCTTTCAGCAATGTCGACGGCATCGGTTTTTAATGCAGTAAGCCTTAGTACGGGTAATCCATCGCCATCCCGAACCGATTTTCCATTGCGGAGCGGTTCGGCTATAACATCAACAATCTGCACCATGGGAAATGCGCTAACTAAGTCTTTATTTTCATCATTCCATGGGGATTTGATCAGCAGATCTCCTGAGACAGCAGCATTCAGAACCGACTGCCGAAACCGTTTGAGCAACGCCGGGATAGCATCGAAGTGGCCGTTGCAGGTCTGCACACGGGCGAGCAGTACATCGAGTTGGTCGGCGATACGGGTTTGTTCGGTTAGTGGCGATATTTTTAAAGGTAGGGTTGCAGTCGCTGCACCGGAAAGTTCTTTGAATGTGGTGCCTGTTGCAATGGCCTCAGCTTCAGGCTTCAAGTATTTGAGCTGGTAGTAAGTGAATCTTGGGTCGAAGCCATCAGGCAAGATGAAGCTCTTGAAACCTTGGTTTGTAGAAATTTCATTGGCAGCGATAGCGATATAACCTATGGGCGCACGACTTGAAAATAGAACAGTGCCCTTCGGCAGCAATGTTGCGCCGCATTTAGCCAATCCTTCATGCGTCAAATCGCGTGTGCCATGCGCAATCGATTGTTCACGGTAGCCGCTCAAATCAGCCGGTGTGATCCAAGGTATTCCACTTCCAGGAGAGGTGAAATTAGCTGGATCTTTTGAAGGCGGCGTGCCGCCACCGACAATTCGTGCAATGGTTCCGGCCTGAACTTCAATCCAGCCTGATGGAAGTTGGCTGCTCATTCGTATTCATCCAGCATGCGCTGCAATGCCTTAGATGGCGCCATCCGCTCATCTTGCTCTGCAAACCATAGGTTCAATTTTATTTTATTATGCGTGCTGTTCTGGGGCGCATGTGTATCGTTCAGTCCAATTGCCATGATGATTTTACGATAATTTCCATTTTTCATTAAAAACGATTGTGGGTATTGAGTCTGGAATAATCGGCGCATAGGTGTTATGGGAATCTTGTAGTTCGAGAATGCTCTGAAAGCAGCGGCATGGGTCGGCGATGTGCAGTTCACGCCAACACCTCAGACGTTACTGACCCATCACGTTCATCCAACACTTCATCAGGGTCTTCACCCAAGGCCTGCAACAACGCGCGCAGCTCTTTCACAGCGCTGTCCAATTCGCGCAGCGCCAGACGCGCGACCATGGCTGGCTCGTCGTGCTGGGCGTCGGTGGATTCGGCGCTGTCGTCTTTCAGCCAGCTGATGTCCAGATTGTCGCCACGGGCGGCGATCTGCGCGCGCGTGAACTTGCGCCAGCGTCCGCTCTCGCCGGTGTCCACACGTTTGGCGAGTGCGGCCGGGCCGCCGCGCGGGTCGCTGCCGAACACGTCTTCGAACTTGTCGCGCGGCACTGTTTTCGGTGCCTTGGCCGGGGTGCGGAAATAGTCGCGATTGAACGGGGTGCGCTTGCCGAACTGCGGCATGTTGGCGCGCATGTCGTAGATCCAGGTTTCCTTGGTGTTGCCTTTGTCGGTTTTGCCGCGGGTGAAGAACAGCACGTTGGTCTTGACGCCCTGGGCGTAAAAAATGCCGGTGGGCAGGCGCAAGATGGTGTGCAGGTTGCACTTGTCCATCAGGTCGCGACGGATCTGAGTGCCGACATTGCTTTCGAACAGCACATTGTCCGGCAGCACCACGGCGGCGCGGCCGTTGGCCTTCAAACCGCGATAGATGTGCTGCAGAAAACAGAACTGCTTGTTGGTGGTGGGATAGGTAAAATCGTCGCGGGTAGGCAAGCCGCCACCTTTCTTGGTGCCGAACGGCGGGTTGGACAGCATCAACGTCGCCAGCTTCATGTTGCTGCCTTCGTTGCCCAGGGTATCGCCGAACGCGATGCCGCCTTCGATGCCGTGCAGCAGCAGGTTCATCAATGCCAGACGGTGGGTGTCCTGCACCAGTTCCATCCCGTAAAAAGTTTCCTTCCGGTACTTGCGCTGCTGCTGATTGGTAAGGCTGTCGAAGTCGTAGTGCTCGCGCAGATAATTGTTTGCGGCGATCAAAAAGCCACCGGTGCCGGCGGCCGGGTCTTGAATTTCATCGTCCAATGTTGGTTTGAGGATGGCGACGATGCTGTCGATGAGATCGCGCGGGGTGAAATATTGACCGGCGCCACTTTTCTTTTCGGAGGCGTTGCGCTCCAGCAGGCCTTCGTACAGATCGCCCAGGTCATCGCGCTGCACGCTGTACCAGTCGAGCTTGTCGATTTCGGTGACCAGCGTCGAGAGCGTGGCCGGTTTGGTGATGATGGTGCTGGCGTTGGCATAGACCTGCTGAATGATGCCCTTGCCGCGACGACCATAATCGCGCAGCAGGTCTTCGTACATCGACAGCCGGTCCGGGGCAGAGGCTTCGATCAGATCGGCCCAGCGCTTGCCCGGTCTTTCCTTGTGTGGGTCGCCTTTTCTTGTCGACAGCCGATTTGATCCAAGGGCTTTGAACAGACTGGCCGAGCGCTTGCCGGTTTTTTCCTTATGCTGCTCGCCTTTTGTCGGCGCGTAACTGAGGATCAGGCGGTGTTCTTCGCCGGTCTCCTGCATCATTTTCAGGAACAGCAGATAGGTCAGCTCACTGACGTACTGGTGATAGGTCACACCATCGTCGCGCAGGACATTGCAGAGGTTCCAGAGCTTGGCGACGATTTCGGAGGTGACGGGTTTGACGACGTGGGTCATGGGTTTCTTTCTTGGGAATGCGAGGGGTCACGCACGTTTGGTGGCCGGCTGGCCTATGACCGGGCCGGCATTGGATCAGATCAGCATTGATCAGGCGGACTTTTCGTCTGCGGCATGATGCCAAAGCGCGTCGTTGAAGGCATCCAGCACCGGCTGAAGTTGGCCCTGGAACAGTTTGTCAAGACGCAAAAAGCCGCCGCCTTCGCGTTTGAAGATCAGGTCGGGGTCGTCCAGCGCGTCGCGATCCACCAGCAGATTGGCTTTGGTCTGCGCGGCGATGCGCTTGAGCCAGTCGCGCTGCGGCGTGGTCCACGGGGTTCCGCCGGGCGGATGGTTCAGCAGGGTCTGCAGGGCATGATCGACGCGCTCGGTGTAGGGCACCAGGGCATCGCCGATGGCGGCCTGACGGATGTAGCCGATGATGCGCGCGGCAATGTCCTTGTTGCTGAGTTCGCGCCACGCGGCGGCCAGCCGAGCTTCGGTAAAGCCGGCCTCATCCAGCGCCAGCAGCAGTTCTTTCAACTGCTTGCGGGTGAGGTCGCGCGGCCGGGTCAATACTGCGACCAGCGCCGGCAGGGTGTTGCCGTGGCTGTCGATGAACGCCTTGAATGCGCTGAGATAATCCTCGAGTTTGCTGGCGGTGCCGTAGCCGCGCTCGACATGGTGCAGGGCGTCGGGGTGGTCGGAGACATACACCGATGTGCCGTTGCCCTGCCGTTTGCGGTCGAGGATCTCGCCCAGGCCGGGGTGGCGCGTGAACCAGGCGGCCACATCCGCCAGCGTCATCGCCTTGAGCTGGGCGATGAAGGCATCCGGGCGCATGCCGGCCCTGGTTTCGAAATCCTGCGCGGCTTCAGGGTTGAGGTGGCGTTTCTTGGCCTGCAGTTTGGCGATGAACTGGTCGCGCACCAGCGCGCGCGCGGTATCGTCCTCGACGTTGACCAGCTCGCGTTCGAGCTGCGCAAAGCCGATGCCGGGGTCGACGACCACCGGTTTCATCGCGGTCATGTCGCCGATGGATTCGAAGATGCGCACCGCATCGAACACGCGGAAACTGTCTTTGGGTTCCCCGTCGAAATCGCACAGCCGGGTGGCGCGGCCCAGCATCTGGTCGAACAGAATGCGGCTGTTGACCTGACGCAGAAACACCAGATTGCAGATCTCGGGCACATCCACGCCGGTGGTGAGCAGGTCCACCGTGACCGCCACGTTGGGCAGGCGTTCGTTCTTGAAACGGCGAATCAGCTCCAGCGGTTTGTCGGCGTTGCCGGTGATCTTGATGACGGCGTCGTCTTCGACCGCGCCGTATCGGGCTTCGAATGCGATCTTGAGAACGTCAACAACGAGATCGGCATGGTCGCTGTTGACGCAGAAGATCAGGGTCTTATGCCGGCTGCCGGGGTCGAGCTCCTGAGCCAGATAGCCGCAGATGGCCTCGTTGAAGGCACGGGTGATGACTTTCCGGTTGAAGTCGTCCACCTGCAGTTTGATTTCGTCCGGCGCTTTGAACAGTTCGATCTGGCCGCGGTCCGCGTGGTAGACCTTGACCTCTTCGCCGACCCGCCAGGTCATGCCTTTGCTTGATAGCTCGGTGTAAAGCTGGATCGGCGGTTCGTAGTCGGTGAGGAATCCATCGACGACGGCTTCGCGATAGCTGTACGAATAGGCGGGCGCGCCAAAGATCTGGGTGGTATGGAGTGCCGGCGTAGCAGTGAGGCCGATTTTGACTGCATCGAAATAGTCCAGCACGCGACGATATTTGGAGATGTAGTCGTCGAAGCTGCGGAAGCCAAGTTCGGTATCCGACATTTCGCGGTCAAGCGTGTAACCGCGATGGCATTCGTCGACGATGATGCAGTCGTATTGATCCACCGTGGGCGGGGCGACACCATCGGCCGGCGACAGCACACGCTTCATCATTCCCTGCACGGTGGCCAGATGCACGGCGGTGTCTGCTGCGGGCGTCTGGGTGTCCAGTTCCTTGATGCCGAATGTGTCGGCAAAGGTCTGAAAGCGCTCCATGCGCGTGTCTTTGAAGGCATTGGCGGCCTGTTCGCCCAAGGCGGAGCGGTCGACCAGAAACAGGATGCGGCGAAAGCGCTGTGCGTTCAGCAGGCGATAGATCAGCGCCACGCAGGTCTTGGTTTTGCCGGTGCCGGTGGCCATGGCCAGCAGGATTTCGCGCTGGCCTTGTGCGATGCGGCGTTCGGTTTCGCGAATGGCGTTTTGTTGGTAGTGGCGCAGCGCGAATCCATATTCGAAGCCGGTCTGGGTGAGTTCGGCATTGGCACGGTCCTCGTCGCGCCGCAGCAGGCTCTGCAAACCTTCAGGCGTGTACCAGCCGTCCAGCGCATGGCCGATCTTGTCGGGCCGGCGCAGGTCGCAGAACCAGACGCCGCTTTTGGTGGCCAGTTGTCGCAGATAGGGACGGCCGTTGGCCGAAAATGCGAACGGCACCCGGAACTCGCCGTTGCTGCCCCAGTTCTGCGAATGCAGCTGGGTATCGGCTACGGCAATGAAGCCACGGCTGTAGCGCTTGGCCTGCTGCAGGGCCGCGGAGACATCGATATTGCGACGCTTGGCCTCAACGACGGCGAGCGGCTGCAACCCTGAGAACAGCATGTAGTCGGCGGGGCCACTGTCGGTGGGCCACTCGGCGATGGCCAGATGCTTGCCCGGCTGGGGGCGCGCGCCCTTGGCATAGGTCAGTGTGGTGGAGTCTGCGGTCCAGCCGGCTTGAGCGAGCTGCTGATCAATGAGACGACGGGCGTCTGCCTCGCTCAGTTGCAGCGTTGCGGCTGCGGCATTGGCTTTTCCGACCAGCGCGCCGAACGCAGTCGGCGACTGCGTGGCGTTCTGGGTCTGCAATGCCTGCAGGCGCTGGGCAAGCGCGTGTTTTGCCTGCTCAGCCTCAGCGGCCATGCCTTCCCAGAAGCTGCGTTCGCTGGCTAGGGTTTCGGCTTCGCTGCGGGCATTGTTCAGGGCTTCGGTCGTTTGCTGATGGGCGGCGCGAAAGCTATCGAGTTCAACGCGCAGGGATTCCAGCTCGGCTTTCAGTTCGCTGCTTTCATCGGTAGGCGATTGCGGCGGCAGGAACGGTCCCGAGGCGAAGCGCTCATCCTCGAATGTCCGATGAAACCAGATGGTGAGTTGCCAGCTGAAGCGCAGCATCGTCAACGCGGTGCGATGGTGATTTCCACCCCTGAGTTGAGGGGCATGATTGGCCTCATTGCCGGCTTTGCGCACCTGGTGAAACAGGGTGGCGACTTCGCGCGGCAGGATGCCGTGCGACTGCAGTCTGCCGAGGAGATCCGCCTGCTTTTCTTCGATCGAGCTGAATGCGCCCACTTTTGAAGCGACCAGTTGCGCCAAGCCCTCAGTGAGCTGGCGCAACTTGAGCAGGCAGGTGTTGGGGTCTTCA
>JAYUYQ010000323.1:0-3417 GCA_043752435.1 Betaproteobacteria bacterium | reverse complement strand
ACCCGGCTGTCCTGCGGAAAGTTTTGGTATCCATGAACAGCTTCTTGTTGATCTCGACCTGGATCGAATCAATGCCACACGCCGGATTGCCGTGGCGCCCGATCAGTTCGTTGCCGACATAAGGTTCGTTGACCGACACGCTGTAACCCAGACCTTTCAGCGTGTCGACAACCAGCGCCATGGTGGCCGGCGACGAGGTTTTGCCTTTCAGGTCGCTGATGCAGAAATCCGCTCGCGGTTTGCCGGCATCAGGATGGGTTGGCGCGCCGACGGCCGACATGCAGTGGCAGGAAATCTGGCGCAGCACGCCGAAGCGGCGATGGGTTTCATCGACAATGCGTTTCAGTTCGGCATGGTAGGGCCGGTAGTAATGCGCCAAGCGCTCCTCGATTTCGGAAACTGTCAGCCGGCGTTCCTGAAACGCTTCACCGTAGCGTGACTTTGTTTTGATCAGCCCAAGGCCTTCCAGCGTGCGCGCCGTCGGTTTGAGTTCTTCTGGCCATGTCCCATCGACGATGTCCGGATCCATGTCGGCTTCGTTGCGGTTGACATCGACCCAGGTGTTGGGGAAGGTGCAGTAGAGCAGCGTGCCGCCCGCGGCCGGCGCGCCGGCCCACAGATCTTCCACGTACATCGACACGTTGTCGTGCACTGTCGTAAACGGCAGCGGCGAACGGTATTCCTTCGGATATTCACGGCCACTGCGCGAGACATCCACCAGGAGTGGTGTGGCGGCGGCCAGCGGTTCATGGCGCAGGAACAGTCCGGGTTTGGCGTGGATCATGGTTTTCCTGGTTAGTCTTCATGTCACGTATTTCATGCGATCGTGCCCCGCTGCCGCCTATCCGATTCCTCCGGCGTCAGTTGTCACGATCCTGTAACAAGCGGAGGCTATTTTCACTGATTGGCGCATGCAATGCGCAATGAGTAGAGGAAACAGTCCGTGCCCGCTGATTCAAAACCGGTTCAATTTCTCTTTTATGCCTGCATCGCCGGTGCATGGTTCACGGGCTGGACGGCACAAGCCGCAGGACCCGTTTTCCCAAACAAACCCGTGCGCATGGTCGTGCCACTGGCGCCAGGCGGCGGCAGCGACATCGTTGGCCGCATCGTCGCCCAGGCGCTGAGCGAACACTGGGACCAGCAGGTCGTTGTTGACAACCGGCCCGGCGCCGGCGGCACTATCGGCAACGACATCGTGGCCAAGTCAGCACCGGACGGACATACGGTACTGGTGTCGAGCTCGACCATGGCTATCGGCCCGGCCCTATACAAGAATCTGTCCTCGGACGTTTTGCGCGATTTCGCAGCGGTCACGCTGATTGCCGAGCAGCCCAGCATCATCGCGGTCAACACCAAGGTGCCGGCCAAATCGCTGTCCGAGTTGGTGGCGCTGTTTAAGGCCCAACCAGGCAAATACGCCTTCGGCTCCGCCGGCAACGGCACGGCAAGCCATCTTGCCAACGAATTGTTCAAGCTGACGGCGAAGGTCGACACCCTGCATGTGCCGTACAAGAGCGCCGGGCTGGCATCGACCGGCCTGCTCTCCGGTGAAATCCAGTTCATGGTCACCAACATGGCCACGGCTCTGCCGCTGGTACGCGCAGGCCGGCTGAATGGTGTGGCCGTCACCAGTACCAAACGCGTTCCGGCAGCACCCGACTTGCCGACGACGAGTGAGGCTGGTCTCCCGGGTTTTGAATACACGACCTGGTACGGCATGCTGGCCCCGGCAGGTACGCCGAAGCCGGTTGTCGCGCGCATTTACAACGATCTGACAGGATTGGTTCGCCAGCCGCGCCTCCAGGAACGGTTTTCCGCGCAGGGCCTTGATGTGCGCGCCACTTCGCCGCAGGACTTCGGCAAGTACCTGGCGAGTGAAGTCGCGCGCTGGCAGCAGGTCGTCACTGCCGCGGGGATCCAGAAGCAGTAGATCGCCTCCCGTTTTTGCGCGCGCCGCGCAATTCCTCCCCACACCCCTCTCCGCGCGGCGCGCTTCTTTATTCCACATAATGTAGCGTCTGCGGGCGCTGTAGCTTGTATCCGTGATGCCCCTTGGCTAGACTGCGATGCTCCGGCAAAGCATGCGCTTCAGTCTGCTGCGCCAACAATGAATGCGGTCGGTAGCGCTGATGATGCCCATGGCGCTAACCACCGCGGCACGGAGGGGTTTATCGAACGTAAAACACTGGGTCTGGCCGTCATCGGTTCGGGCCGCATCGGCGGGCTGCGCGCACAGCTGGCTGCGGGACATCCGGCAGTACGCTTCATCGCGGTGGCCGACCAGGACGCCAAAAAAGCCGCCGCGCTGGCGCAGAAAGTCGGGGCGATGCAGCATTCAACCGACAATGACGCCATCATCGCCCACCCCGAAGTCAACGCGGTCATCGTCTCGACCAGCGAAGGCGAACATCTGGCACCCATCCTGAAAGCGCTGGAGCTGGGCAAGCCGGTGCTGGTGGAAAAACCCATCGCACTGTCGCTGGCCGATGCCGACCGGGTGATTCAGGCCATCGAAAAATCCGGTGTCAGTGTGCATGTTGGTTATAGCCGCCGTTACAAGGAGCGTTACCTGATCGCCAAGGAACAGATTGTTCAGGGTCGTATCGGTACGCTGACCGGCGGTGCAGCACGGGTGTTTAATTCACGTTCGCAGGCACTGGCGATGCTCGGCCGCAACCGCCACGCCACACCGGTGGTGGATGCACTGACCTATTACGTCGACCTGATGAACTGGATGCATGAAGGCCACCGCCTGGTCGAAGTGTATGCGCGCGGGCAGAAGGGCGTTCTGAAGGCCGCGGGGTATCCTGAAGTCGACGATGTCAGCTACGCCATACTGACTTACGACGATGGCGCGGTGATCAACCTCGGCGTCAGTTACGCGCTGCCGGAGAAATACCCGGCGCTGGGCCATGCCGCGCGGGTTGAGGTGCTGGGCACCGAGGGTGTGATGATCCTCGACGACGACCACACCGACCAACTCATGTACAGCAACAAGGGCATCCCGCATGTCTACCTGCCGGATCACAATGTCAACATGGTGTTCCTGCAGAGCGGGACGCCGGGCGACTGGGCGCTGGGTGAATTCTGGGGGCCGATTGCCAACGAAACCCGCGCCTGGCTCGACCATCTGGCGATGGGCAAGCCCTGTTCGCTGGCGACGCCGCGTGAAGCGCGCACCAATCTGGAGGCGACGCTGGCGATTGAGCATTCGATCGCCACCGGCCGCCCTGTCACATTGCCGCTGGCCCAGTAGGGCAGGACTTCAGGCCAGAGGAATTCCGGTATGAAACGCAGGTTTACAATATTTGTAGGTTTGTCAGTGGCACTGGGCGCAGCGCAACCCGCGCTGGCTGCCGACATTTGGCCGGTGCGGCCGATCCGCATGATCGTGGCCTATCCGCCGGGTGGTGG
>JAYUYQ010000322.1:0-3417 GCA_043752435.1 Betaproteobacteria bacterium | reverse complement strand
CCTGTCACCGCTTCCTCACGCCGGCTGTCCTCCAGTCGGTTCAAACCGGAATTGATCCCCCCCGCAACGGAGAACCACCATGTCTATCGGACTGATCGTGCTGATCGTTTTAATACTCTTGCTGGTGGGCGCCCTGCCCAACTGGGGACATAGTAAATCCTGGGGTTATGGCCCCAGCGGCGGCTTGGGACTCGTACTCCTGATCGTGGTGGTGCTGGTACTGATGGGCAAGATCTGAACGACGCCCAGAGCCTCGCAGCAGCTGCCAAAAGCCAATACCAGTGATGCATGCACGGACAGGAACTACGGCGGTAAAACTGCATTGTCGACCGATCTGGTGATCGGAAAGCAGGCAATGGGTTGAAGTTCGCGGTTACGTGCGGGAGCCGGTAGCGGGACAGTTCGACTGCCCCCGCTACCGGCTTCGTGACCATGTGTTCTGCGAAGCTTTCACCACTCCAGTCGAAATTACGCAGGAAAGCGCCGGCCGCGACCAATGCGCTGGCGTGACAAGCGCGCGCCGAAAGAGAAGCCAATCCTCCAGCGAACGCGATTCTTCGCCGCTTTCACCACAACGGCAGCCGACATGCCCGATACGCCAAACCCATCGCAGAACCACCTGCTCGCCGCCATGTCGGCCGAAGTGCGGGGCCGCGTGTTTCCCTCGCTTGAACTGGTGGCGCTGCCGCTGGGCAAAGTGCTGTATGAATCCGGCGACGCCCTGCGCCATGTTTATCTTCCTACTGACGCTATCGTGTCGCTGCTATACGTGATGGAAAGTGGCGCATCGGCGGAAATATCGGTAGTAGGAAACGAGGGGTTGATCGGAATCGCCTTGTTTATGGGCGGTGAAAGCACTCCGAGTCGGGCGATCGTGCAAAACGCCGGCTACGCCTACCGGCTGCCTGGCCAGCTGCTCAAGGACGAATTCAACCGTCATGGCGAGGTGATGCAGCTGCTGCTGCGCTACACACAGGCATTGATCACGCAGATGGCGCAGACGGCTGTGTGCAACCGTCATCACTCAGTGGACCAGCAGTTGTGCCGCTGGCTGCTGCTGTCACTGGACCGCCTGCCCAGCAACCAGTTGACCATGACCCAGGAGCTGATTGCCAACATGCTTGGTGTTCGCCGAGAAGGCGTCACTGATGCCGCCGGAAAATTGCAGAGAATCGGCGTGATCGAGTACAGCCGTGGCCAGATCACGGTGCTGGATCGCCCCAAGCTGGAACGGTTGAGTTGCGAGTGCTATGCCGTGGTGAAACGGGAATCCGATCGACTGATGCCCTACCTGCCCCCGCGCCAGAGTCATTGAATGTGCCATCGATGGCCCGAAATTCGCTACTGCCGGCTTGAGCCGAAACCGCCACGCACGCTTTGTGCTGCAACGTACAGAGACTCGCGAAGGTGTCCGCCACACTGGGCCACTGGTTGGATTGAGCGCGGACCCGCGCCATTCATCGGCTTGGTCCTCGCTACAGGATGATTCGATGCCAGCATCAATTCCGGCACCCATGGCAAACCGTTTGATCGAAGGACTTCCGCTGAATGAACGCGAGCGGTTCCTCGCGCGCTGCGAACCGGTTGATCTCGCGGTTGGTGCCGTCCTGTGCGAGCCCGACCAGCCTTACCAGAACGTCTACTTTCCCATCACCGCCTGCATTTCGCTGGTGGCGTCGGTAGGCGGACATCCTCCGCTGGAAATGGAATTGATCGGCGATGAAGGAATGCTCGGCGTTACCCTGATACTGGGCGTCAATGCCGCTCCGCTGCGCGCAGTGGTGCAAGGTGCCGGCCACTCGTGGCGATTGACGGTGCCCCAGCTGCAGCGGGAACTGCGCGACAGTCCACACCTGCGTCACACCCTCAACCGCTACCTGTACGTGTTGATGGCGCAACTGTCTCAATCCGTAGGCTGCAACCGGTTCCATGAGGCCGAGGCGCGGCTGGCACGGTGGTTGCTGATGACCCATGACCGCACCCACGCCGATCATTTCCATCTCACCCATCAGTTCCTCGCCGACATGCTTGGCGTGCGGCGCAGCGCGGTCACCATTGCCGCAGGCACACTGCAGAAGAAACAACTCATCCGCTACAGCCGTGGCGAAATAACCATCCTGGATCGCAGCGGGCTGGAAGCGGCATCGTGCGAGTGCTATGGCGCCGGCATCAACGACTACACCCAGCGATTCAACGAGCTTAACCATATCGAACCGCTGCCGGCGCACCGTAACGTCAGTTCCCATCCGCTCGCGGGTTGATGCAACCACTGGGCGATTTCCCAAGCCTACACGCATCTCCACGATTGCTTGTCGATGAATATCGCTTGATTGCCTGCCCGATATTGTTCCTGCGCTCAGGCGGAAGTATTCCAACGACATTTTCTGTAGCCGGATCGCCGTTGGCTTCCTTCAACCCTGAGGTCACTGACCTTGAAGGGTGGATGTCCAAACCAACGACAGGCTATTTTGCGGGCGCTGCGTGCGCCACCGCACAGAAGCGCCTGATGAGCAAAGCGATACTTCAATCTCTGTAGCCGTACGCCCAAGCGAAAAATCACGTCGCCAGTGCGGGCATCAACTTGTGGTCGATCACTGCGTCGACGGTTTTCTGGATCTAAGAGGGCAATCAAATGAATATCTCGAATAAATTCCCAAGTTACGCCACAGGCCGGACATGGCTGATGGCGATACTGCTGGGCACCCTGACCGCGGCATGTGGCGGCGGCGGTGGTAGCAGCGGCGGCCAGGATCCCATCCTGGGCGGTGGCGGCAATGCCGAACAGGCGCCGCGGGTAACTGCAGTGTCTCCGGCTAACGGTGCCACCAACGTACCGATCAACAACACGGTGATCACGGCTGCGTTCAGCAAGCCGATGAACGCCACCACGATCAATACCTCGACCTTTTTATTGTCCTGCCCGGCCGGGACGGCAAGAACGGGCACGGTCACCTATGTAGAGGCGAGCCGCGTTGCAACCTTTACGCCTTCGGCTCCCCTGCCCGCCAGCACCACCTGTACGGCCACCATCACCACCGGTGCCACCGACACGTCGGGCATACGGCTGGTCAGCAATTTTGTCTGGACATTCAGCACCGGCCTCGCACCCGACAGCGTCCGGCCGCGCGTGACCATCACCGTACCGGCTACGACCATTCCAGGCCCGACGCCCGGTGTAGCCAGCAATACCGCGATCAGCGCCGTCTTCACTGAAGAAATGTCGCCGGCCACGATCAACGCGTCCAGCTTCACCGTTACCTGCGCGGCGCCGTGTGTTTCGCCCGCCGGCACCGTCAGCTACTCGGTCGGCAGCCGGACTGCAGTTTTCATACCGAGCGCACCGCTGGCTGCGGGCGTGACCTACACCGCAACCATCACCACCGCTGCCACCGATCTGGCCGGCAATGCGCTGGCTGG
>JAYUYQ010000321.1:0-3420 GCA_043752435.1 Betaproteobacteria bacterium | reverse complement strand
ACGCCAGCATCGGCGCCCGGATCGTCTATCTCCATCACGAAGCCCTCGGTGCCGATTTCCTCATCGTACAGGCGCGCGGCGAGCGTTTCTTCTTCGGTCGTAATCAAACCGCGAAACGGTGCAATGCCCAGACGTTCGGCAAATCCCGCCAGCAGCGCTTCCTGCACGTCGTCGATGGCGGGCGCGGTGCCGAGCAACTCGCGCAGCGTCACCACGCGCTGCGCCGCGGAATCGAGCGCGCGCTTGGCCAGTTTGGCTGCGGGCACATTGAGCGCCGCAACCATGTCCGCCGGATTAGTATCGATGAGCACCGTGCCCTGATAGAACAGCGTATCCCCGTCGAAGAAACCGCCGGTGCCGCTGATCTTGCGCCCGCCGACCTCGATGTCGTTGCGCGGCCGGTAGCGGGCATCAACACCCAATTTGGACAAGCCCGCTGCCGCCGCCTCGCAGATTTCCCGCGCCAGGTCGGCCAGCGCACCGATACCCAGCGTCGTGCGATGGAATATCAGTTCCCAGCCGAGTTGGCCTTCATCGAAATAAATCGCACCGCCACCGGTAATGCGGCGCGCAATGCCAATGCCGTGTGCGCGGCAATGTTCCAGCCTGATTTCGCGCGATACGGCCTGATGGCGGCCTACCAGCGCACTGGGCGGAAAACGCAGAAAGCGGATGGTGTCGGAGATCTGACCCGATTGCCGCGCTTCGATCAATGCCTGATCAAAGGCAATCTGCCGTCGCGCATCGCGGATGCCGGTATCAATAACGCGAAACGGTACGCCCATCGCTTTAATTTTTCTGTTCAACGATGCGCAACTGGCGGCGTATCTTGCGCACGTCACTCTTGTTGGGAGGGAATGGAAAGCTCGCGATGTTCGAGGGCGGCGAATCGCCATAGGGACGGTCGCACGCCGAAATATCCTCTGCGAATTTGCCCGGACATCCCGAGGTGCGGAATGCGATGCCGGCGTTGATCACATCATCAAGCTCGCTCTGGGCGATGCCAAAATCGGTGACGCGGCCTTCGCCATCGAATTTCATCTGATCGACATGCACACCCCGGTAATCGATCAGGTAACGCGCCAGCTGCACGCGCCGCCACTGGTCGCGCGGGGTCGCCGGCAGATGATCCATCAGCGAACCTTTCTCGGGGAAGAAACAGAACATGTGACTGTGCCCGCCCATATCAACCAGTTGCTGCACCAGGGCCAGCACATCATGTTCGGTCTCCCCCATGCCGACGATGATGTGTGCGCCGAATTTTTGCGGGCCGAAAATGTCACGCGCATCGTTCAGAATTTCCCAGTACTTGGCCCAGCTATGCGGCGACTGCACGCCTTTGCCGCGCGTGCGATCAAAAATCTCCGGCGTCGCAGCATCAAGCGCCACGGTGAAAATATCCGCGCCCAGTTCGTGCAGGCGCTGCACGTCATCGCGCGCCATGGTGGTCGGGTTCGACAGGATGGACACCGGTATCGTCTCCGGTGAAATGCGGTCGGTCCATTGCTTCAGCACGGTCACTGTGTCGTCGTCCGAGCGCGGGTGCGTGATCATCGAAATACACATGCGATGAAACGGGCTGGCCGCGCCGTCGCCAGCCACTTTATCGATGACTTTCTCAAGCGGCACCGCCGGCCAGTCGACACGGATGAAATTGCGGTCGGCGTAATCGCGCTCGGCCTCGCGGTGGCGTGCCAGCCCGCAATACGCACAGTTTGCACGACAGCCTTCGGGATAGGAGAGCAAAAGATTCAGGCAACGCGTGCAGGCACAGCGATACATCTTGCCGGTCATGATGCCGAGCGTGATCGCGGCTGCCGTGGACATCTGCACGTACTCGGGCGAGCGCATGTGCGGCGTCAGGATGTTGTTGTTGGGCAGATACACGCCCTGCGGGGCGACATTGTTGGCCTTGACGCGCCCGCCGTTGCGCATGGCTTTGGGCGGCATTTCCGGCTGGCGCGGCTGCATCAGCGCCGCGGGATTGTGATCCAGCGTCGCCGTTGCGGTGCTGGAAGATGTTTCATCGGGTCGGTAGCAGCTCATGATTCTGGTTCCTTGTAGTGCAGCAGAATTACCGTATCTATCTGTTTTTAAAAAATAATTTAATAATTTATGCAGCCCAGTATTGCGGATAGGCGATCCAGCTTTGGCGCAGATCTTCCTTGCCCGGCTGGCCGGCAGCGAGCGCGACGCGGCGCTGCCGGGCGCGCGCGAGTGCCACGCCGAAGACATCGTGGAGTTCTTCTGCATAGTTGCGGGGCGCCGACATGTCGCCGCCTGTCGTTGCTGCTGCCGCCAGTCCTGCGAGACGGCCCGAATGCACGGCAGCGCTGATACCGGCACCGGTCACCGGATTGGTCAACCCGGCGGCGTCACCCGCGAGCAGCACCAGCGTATTCGCAATCCTGCCCCAGGGCTGCAACAGGCCGCCGACGGGAATCAGACCGCCAGTCGTACCCAGAATGCGTGCGCCGACCTGATTGCGCGCCATCAGTGTTTCATGCAACCGGCGCACGATGGGTTTGAGTTGATGCTTGTATGCGGGATCGACACCCGCACCGAGGTTGGCGACATCGCCTTTGGGAAACAACCAGCCGTAGCCGCCGGGAATATCCGCTGAAAGATAAATATCCGTTGCATCGTGTGCGTGGTGGAGCGGCACGGTGATCTGCCGCGTCTCCACCAGCGCAGTATTGACCTGGCCAATGGCGCGGCCCGCGAGAGAACGCGGGCCGTCCGCGCCGATAATGACGCGCGGCATGATCGAGCGGCCATCGGAAAGAACGACCTCACCTTCCGCTGTAATGCGGCGCGCGCTCACGCCCAGCGCACATTGCGCGCCGGCTGCAAGTGCCTGTTCGACCAGATGCGCATCAAAGGCGGCACGGTCGAGCATGTGGCCTGGAAAATTCTCCTTGATATCAGGGACATCCTGCTCGACGAATGTCGTCATCGACGCAATGCGCTGCCGTACCGACGACTGGAGATCCGCCACGTCCATGCCGATCATTGCCGGCACAAACTCCGCGCACTGCACGGGGCGACCTGCGACTCGTTTTCGGTCAATACCGATGACCGTGCAGCCCTGGCGCGCGGCCTGCGCGGCGGCGCAGGCGCCCGCCGGGCCCAGACCCAACACCAGCACGTCAACGCGAGTCATGCCCATCGCACCACTGCAATGGGCTGCGGCGCCGCGGCGGCACGCGGATGCAGCTTGATGGTGTTACCGGTTTTCACCGAGCAGCAGGCGTGTTCCTGCACCGCCGGCCGCCCGATGGCGTGCGCTGCCGCGAGCGAGCCCTCGGCGGGAAACGCGATGCCATCCAGCCCGGCCATGACCGCATAGGCGTCCGTCACGCGCCGGTGCAGGCCGGGCGGACGCGCGCAGCCGAGCAGCACCTGCCGGTCGGCAATGCG
>JAYUYQ010000320.1:0-3421 GCA_043752435.1 Betaproteobacteria bacterium | reverse complement strand
GTCAGAGTAAACCCTGATACCTGCCTATGCCGCAATCTCGACATAATCGACGCGGCTTGCCGGCTGCGGAATGGCGATTCCATCTTCGCGCAAGCCATCGAGATGAAACCCGATCGCTTCGCGGATTTGCAACTCGGTTTCCTCCACGGTTGCGCCAGTAGCGACACACCCGGGCAGATCAGGCACATACGCCGAGAAATTGCTTTCGGCCTTCTCGATCACGATGGCATAGCGCATTTGAACCTCATCTCTTCAGACCAGACTGCTTCAGGATACTGTTCAGAGTGCCCGGTGCCAAGTCGTCGCCTGGTTTTCCAGGTACGGTGACACGGCCAGACTTCAAAGAATGCTTGAATTGCCGGTGACTCCCACGCGTTGCCGCCAGATACCAGCCATCGTCATGAAGCATTCGCAGTATTTCACTGACCTTCATGGACTCAGCATAGCAAGTAACCCGCTTGCACGCAGGACGATCCGTTCTTGCCGCATCATGACTGTCACTTCACCACCTCCAGCCGCGCAATCGCCCCATCCCGCTCATCCGTCAGCAGATAAACCAAGCCATCCGGCCCCACCCGCACATCACGGATGCGCCCGATCGCGCCCTTGATCAACCGCTCTTCCCGCACCACCTTCTCGCCGTCCAGTTCCAGCCGCACCAGCATTTCATCCTTCAGCGCACCGAGCAGCAGATTGCCTTTCCAGTTGGGAAATTTGTCACCGGTGTAAAACGCCATGCCTGAGGGCGCGATTGACGGCACCCACACATGCAGCGGTTGTTCCATGCCGGCTTTGGCATTGCCTTCACCGATCCTCGTGCCGATGCCGTAATTGACACCGTAGCTGATCACCGGCCAACCATAGTTGCGCCCGGCACGCATCACGTTCACTTCATCGCCACCCTGCGGGCCGTGTTCGTGGGTCCATAACTCGCTGGTCTGCGGATGCAGTGCGGCGCCCTGCATGTTGCGGTTGCCTATGGTGAATTTTTCCGGCTTGGCGCCGGCACGTTTGGTGTAGGGGTTGTCTGCCGGCACACGACCATCGTCGTGCAGCCGGATCACAGAACCGGCGTGATCGTCGAGTTTTTGCGCGCGCGGCATGTCGCCGCGATCGCCGAGCGTGAGATACACATAACCCTTGCGGTCAAATACGATGCGCCCGCCGAAATGGTAACCGGTGCGGGTTTTGGGTTCCATGCTGAACAGCAGTTGCATGTCCGTGATGCGATGACCGGTCTTGTCGCCAGCCAGCTTGCCGCGCGCCAGCGCCGTACCCCAGCCGCCCGGGCCAGGGGCGTTCCAGGCAAAATAAATCCAGCCGTTGTCGGCGTATTGCGGATGCAGCACCACATCGAACAACCCGCCCTGACCGGTGGCGATGACTTCCGGCAGCCCCTCCACCGGCTTGGGATCCAGCTTGAAATCGCGCCCGACGATGCGCAGCCGCCCTGCGCGTTCGGTCACCAGCATGCGGCCATCGGGCAGGAAGGCGATGGACCAGGGGTTCTGCAGGCCGCGTGTCAGCGTGACCACGCGGAAGGCGTGTTTTTCGGACTGTATGACCTGCGCCACGGCCACCGCTGCCCACGCCAAGGTGAATAACAAAAATGTAATGCGCAACAAGAAGTTTTTCATAGCGAATTCCGCAGGAAAGTCAGGAGGTCGCGTTTATAATAGCGCCCTTTCGCAAGCCTGCCTTTGACGTTACCCCTCCAGCTGCCCGCACCGGGGCAGCGCGCAAGCACTGCACTGCTGCAGGGTTCGAGTGATGCCCCGGCGCTCGCCGCGCTGGCGGCCCGCGCACGCCCATTGCTGGTGATTACCGAGTCGGCGTGGCAGGCGCAGCGCCTGTTGCAGGAGATTCCGTTTTTTGCGCCGCAATTGCGCGTGCACCTGCTGCCCGACTGGGAAACCCTGCCCTACGACCAGTTCTCACCCCACCACGACCTGGTGTCGGAACGGCTCGCGACGCTGTGCCAGATCGCACGCAGCGAATTTGATATTGCCCTGGTGCCGGTGACCACGGCCCTCTACCGCATGGCGCCGGTGGATTACATCACCGCCAATACCTTTTATTTCCGCCAAGGCGCGCGGCTCGGCGCCGATGCGCTGCGCCATCAACTGGTGCTGGCCGGTTACAACCATGTCACGCAGGTGGTCGCGCCCGGCGAATACAGCTTCCGCGGCGGACTGATTGATCTCTATCCGATGGGCAGCCCATTGCCCTATCGCATCGACCTGTTCGATGAAGTCATCGACTCCATCCGCAGCTTCGATATCGACAGCCAGCGCTCGATCATGAAAGTGCCGGAAGTGCGCCTGCTGCCGGCGCGCGAATTCCCGCTGGATGCAGACGCGCAGAAACAGTTCCGCCAGCGTTTCCGCGAACGCTTCGAAGGCGATCCGTCGCGCAGCAAGGTCTACAAGGACATCTCCAAGGGCATCCCCACCGCCGGCATCGAATATTATCTGCCGCTGTTTTTCGAGAACACCGCGCTGGTCATGGATTACCTGCCGAAAAACACGACGCTGTGCCTGCGCCCCGGCGTCAGTGAAGCCATCGATGAATTCTGGGCCGATACCCGCGGCCGGCATGCGATGGTGCGCGGCGACCTTGCCAATCCGGTGTTGCCGCCACAGGAATTATTCCTGTCCGAAGACGCGTTCTTCGGTGCGATCAAACCCTTTGCGCGCATCGATCTCTCTACGGCCACTGCAGCGATGGCCGGCTCACCCGCTGAGACAGCTGAAAATATCAATAAAATCAATAATTTATATGATATCTCGGCCACTGCCTCACTGCCATTGCTGAACGTCGAGCGCCGCGCCGACGATCCGCTGCACCGGTTGCGCGCGTTCATCGACGGCTTCGACGGCCGCGTGCTGGTGCTCGTCGAAAGTCTGGGCCGCCGCGAAACAATGCTCGAATATTTCGCGCAATACGATCTGAAGCCGGCGCAGGCCGCGGACTATGCGCAGTTCAATGCGGGTGATGCACCCTTTGTGCTGAGCGTCGCCCCGCTGCAGACCGGTTATATCGACACCGCGGCACGTGTTGCAGTCATCACCGAAAACGAACTCTATGCCGCGCAGGTGCGCCAGCGCGCGGCGCGCGATGCCAAACGCACTGCGCCGGAAAACATGCTGCGCGACCTGTCCGAGGTCAAAATCGGCGATCCGGTGGTGCACGAAACCCACGGCATCGGCCGTTATGTCGGACTGCAGACGCTGGACCTCGGCGAAGGAACGACTGAATTCCTCACGCTGGAATACGCCAACGCCGACAAACTCTATGTCCCCGTCTCCAGCCTGCACCTGATCAGCCGTTACAGCGGCGCATCAGCGGAACAGGCGCCGCTGCACCAGCTCGGCAGCGGGCAATGGGACAAGGCAAAGAAAAAAGCCGCAGCACAAGTGCG
>JAYUYQ010000319.1:0-3422 GCA_043752435.1 Betaproteobacteria bacterium | reverse complement strand
TCGTGATGATTGCGCTGGTGATGGATTTCAGCGGCCTGGTGCTGGCCGAGGCGGTGTTGTCCTATGTTGGCGTCGGCGTGGATCCGTCGATGATCAGTTTCGGCACCATGATCAACAGCGCAAGGCTGGAAATGGCACGCGAGCCGATGGTGTGGTGGTCGCTGGCGGCGGCCTTCGTGTTCATGCTGACGCTGGTACTCGCCGCCAACCTGTTTGCCGATGCGGTGCGTGATGCCTTTGACCCCCGACTGATTGTGGGTGGGGGGCGACCATGAAGGCACCGTTGCTGAGAGTAACGGGACTGACCACGCTGATCCGTGGTGGCGCGCTGCCGGTGCGCGCCGTGGACGGCATTTCCTTCGAGATTGCCGCCGGCGAGACCTTTGCACTGGTCGGCGAATCCGGCTGCGGCAAATCGATGACGGCACTGTCGATCATGCGCCTGCTGCCTGAAGCCGGTGAAATTGCCGGTGGCGTGGTTGAACTCGCAGGTGAGAACCTGCTGGCGCTGCCGGAATCGCGCATGCGCGATGTGCGCGGCCGGCGCGCGGCGATGATTTTCCAGGAACCGGGCTTGTCGCTGAATCCTGTGATGACCGTGGGGGCGCAGATTGCCGAGGCGGTGACCCGCCACACCGCGCTGATCGGTGCGGCGGTGGAGACGCGGGTGCTGGAGCTGCTGGATGCCGTGCGCATGCCCGATGCGCGACGGCGCATGAGCGAATATCCGTTCCAGATGTCCGGCGGCATGAAGCAGCGGGTGATGATCGCCATCGCGCTGGCCTGTGATCCGGACCTGCTGATCGCCGATGAGCCGACCACGGCGCTGGACGTCACGGTGCAGGCGCAGGTGCTGGAGTTACTGCGCGAACTGCAGCGCTCCCGCGGCATGGCCATGCTGTTGATTACGCACGACCTCGGCGTGGTGGCGCAGATGGCGCAGCAGGTGGCGGTGATGTATGCCGGCGAGATTATTGAAACTGCGCCGGTGGCCGCGTTTTTTGCCGGCCCTGCGCATCCGTACTCGCGCAAGTTGTTCGAATCCCTGCCCGACCGCGCCGGGCGCGGCAAAACCCTCGCCGCCATCCGCGGCACGGTGCCGGCGCTGACGCGGCAGTTCACCGGCTGCCGTTTTGCCGAACGTTGCGACAGCGCGCTGGCGCATTGCGCAGACACGATTCCGCCGTGGGGCGCGGTGCGCGACGGACAGCTTGCGAAATGCCACTTGTACGGCGGTGATGAGCAAGGAGTGATGGGTGATGAGCGCAAGGCGGGACCGCAGGAAGAAGTTCTCCCATCTCCCATCGCTCATCACTCATCACTCCTCCAGGTCGAAGATCTCAAGGTGCATTTTCCTGTCCGCAAAGGGTTGTTGCAGCGTATCAAGGGTCAGGTCAAAGCCGTCGACGGTGTGTCGCTGGAGATTGCTCCCGGCCGCACGCTGGGGCTGGTCGGCGAATCGGGTTGCGGTAAAACCACCGTCGGCAAGGGTTTGCTGCGGCTGGTGCCGCCGACCGGCGGCCGTGTGCTGTTCGACGGCGTGGACCTGCTGACGCTGAACCGCAGCGCGTTGCGCAGCCGCCGCCGGCAGGCGCAGATCATTTTCCAGGACCCCTATGCCTCGCTGAATCCGCGGGTGCGTATCGGTGATGCGCTGGAAGAGGGCATGCTGGCGCTGGGGGTTGGTGCCACTGCGGAGGAGCGCGCCCTGCGCATCGACGCGCTGCTGGTCGAAGTCGGTCTCGCACCTGATGTCAAAGGCCGTTATCCGCACGAATTTTCCGGCGGGCAGCGCCAGCGCATTGCGATTGCCCGCGCGCTGTCGGTGGAACCGCAGTTGATCGTCTGTGACGAACCGACCAGCGCGCTGGATGTGTCGGTGCAGGCGCAGATCCTCAACCTGCTGAAACGCCTGCAGCGTGACAAGGGACTCGCTTATCTCTTTATCAGCCACAACATGGCGGTGGTCGAATACATGGCGGATGAGCTTGCGGTGATGTACCTGGGGCGCATCGTCGAGCGCGGCGCGGTGGCGGACGTCTTGCGCACGCCCAGGCATCCGTACACCCAGGCCTTGCTGGCGGCGGTGCCGGTGCCGGATCCGCAGGCGGTGCGTCCGGTGATTCGGGTGGCCGGTGACCTGCCATCACCGCTCAATCCGCCGCCCGGCTGTCATTTTCATCCGCGTTGCGGCGCTGCGTTAGCGCAGTGCGCCACGCAGTTCCCGGACGAGCATGCATTCAGCGCGTCACATGTGACGCGCTGCCATCTCTATAACTGAATCTGAAGCGGAAGTTTATAACGAAAGATCAGCGACGCGATTGCGTCGCGACGACGGTGCTTGCGGGCTTTTTACCAGGCGCGGGGGCTTTGGCGACGGCCTTGGGGTGTTTCACCGGAGCGCGTTTGGCGACTGCGGATTTTGCCGCGGGTTTGGCACCGGGCTTGGCGGCGATTTTCGCGTTTTTGTTGCGTGCCGCCTGATACGCCTTGGGCAGGGATACCGGTGTTGCCGGCAGGTCGGGCAGGTTGGGGGTAGTGCCGGCCGTGGTCTGTACCAGCAAGGGCTGGCCAGTGCGCATCTTGTTTTTGCCGTTGATGCCGTTGACCTGATTCAGTTCGGCGACGCTCATGCCGTACTTGGCGGCAATCTTCTCCGGTTTTTCACCGGGTTTGACCGTATGCGCCTGCCATGACACCAGCGGCTTGTCGTGATTTGCGAGGTTGGCGTTGAATATCGAAACCTTGTCGCGCGGCAGCACGATGGTTTCTTTGCCGCCGGCCTTGATCACCTGCTTGTTGTGCGCGGGGTTCAGGAATTTGAAGTCATCGAGCGGGATTTCGGCGAATTTTGCCGCGAGTTTGACGTCAATGTGGCGCTTGACGGTGACCACTTCGAAATAAGGCTGGTTCGGCACGCTGGCGAGTTTGACGCCGAACCGCGCCGGGTCGGCAATGATGTTTTTGACGGCGATCAGTTTCGGCAGGTAATTGCGTGTCTCCGCCGGCATTGTCAGGCTTGCATAATCCGCCGGCAGGCCCTTGGCCTGATTGCGTGCCACGGCACGGCCCACGGCGCCTTCGCCCCAGTTGTAGGAGGCCAGCGCCAGTTCCCAGTCGCCGAATTGCGTATGCAGCTTTTCCAGGTAGTCCAGCGCGGCGCCGGTGGCGGCAATCACATCGCGCCGACCGTCATACCACCAGTTCTGGCGCAGGCCATAGTGCTTGCCCGTCGACGGGATGAATTGCCACAGGCCCGAGGCATGGGCCTTGGAGTAGGCCTGCGGGTTATAGGCTGATTCGATCATCGGCAGCAGCGCGACTTCGGCCGGCATCTTGCGCCGTTCGATTTCTTCGATGATGTGGAACAGATAATGACTGCTGCGGCCGACCATGCGCGCAAAATATTCGGGCTTGGCAGA
>JAYUYQ010000318.1:0-8670 GCA_043752435.1 Betaproteobacteria bacterium | reverse complement strand
CATCCTCGACACGCGGAAAACCCTGCCCGGCCTGCGCGTCGCGCAAAAATATGCAGTGACGGTCGGAGGCGGCCGCAATCACCGCATGGGTTTGTGGGATGCAATCCTGATCAAGGAAAACCATATCGCCGCGGCAGGGGGTATCGTCGCTGCGCTGGCGGCGGCGAAACTGCAGACACAAGCGGCGTGGATCCAAATCGAAGTCGAAACGCTGGCACAGTTGCGCGAAGCCGTCACGGCCGGTGCGGCCATGGTGCTGCTCGACAACATGACGCTGGATGACATGCGCGCCGCAGTGACCTGGACTGCGGGCCGCGCCGAACTTGAAGCGTCAGGCGGGATTACGCTGGACAACGTGCGTGCGATTGCCGAAACCGGCGTCGACCGGATTTCGATTGGCGCATTGACCAAGGACATTGCCGCTGTTGATCTGTCGCTGCGTATGGCTTCAAAACCTTGAGCTGCAGTTCAAAGCGAAGGCTGGATAAAACCATAAGTTATTGTTTATAAATAATATTATTTGGTTCGCCCGGCGATGAAGGTTTTCACTGCCTCGACATCCGGATCCATTACCGCCACGCGCTGCAGGCGACTTTCCAGACCTTCATAACCCGGCGGCACTGCGGGGTCATGCCCCAACGCCTCGCGTATGGTTTCTGCAAATTTCGCCGGCAATGCCGTTTCCAGACAGATCAGCGGCACGCCCGATTCGCGCTGCGTCAGGCCAACATTGATGCCGTCCGCGGTATGCGGATCAACAATCAAGCCGTAAGCCTTCTCGACGCGACGGATGGTTGCGATACGGTCGGCATGGGTACTGCGCCCTGAAATGAAACCGTACTGGGCAATGGTGCACCAGTACGGCGTCTCGCCGAGGTTGAAGCCGCCGGCATCCTCGACCTCGCGCCAAAGCCGCGCCACCATCGCCGGGTCGCGCTCGACAAGATCAAACACAAAACGCTCAAAGTTCGAGGCCTTCGAAATATCCATCGACGGACTGGAGGTCTGCGCCGTTTCCCGTCCCGAGCGCACGCGGTAACGCCCCGAGTGAAAAAACTCGTCGAGCACATCGTTTTCATTGGAGGCGAGGATCAGATGCTTGATCGGCAAACCCATCATGCGCGCAATATGGCCGGCGAAAATATTGCCGAAATTGCCCGAGGGCACCGCAAACGACACCTGCTCGTCGTTGCTCTTTGTCGCGGCAAAGTAACCCTTGAAGTAATACACCACCTGCGCCACGATGCGCGCCCAGTTGATCGAGTTCACCGCACCGATGCGATGGGTGTTCTTGAACCCGGAATCACCACTGACGGCTTTGACGATGTCCTGGCAGTCGTCAAACACGCCGCGGATCGCGATGTTGAAAATATTGGCGTCCTGCAGCGAATACATCTGCGCGCGCTGAAACGGACTCATCTTGCCGTGCGGCGACAGCATGAAGACGCGGATGCCCTGCCGGCCGCGCATGGCGTATTCGGCGGCGGAACCAGTGTCGCCCGAAGTCGCGCCGAGGATGTTCAGTGTCTTGCCTTCGCGTTTGAGCACGTATTCGAACAGTTCGCCGAGCAGCTGCATCGCCACGTCCTTGAACGCCAGGGTCGGGCCGTTGGACAGTTTCAGCAGGTGCAGTCCCGGCTCCAGCGTGTGCAATGGGGTGATATCCGCCGAGCCGAAGGTCTCCGAGCGATAGGCGCGGCGCACCAGCGCCGCCAGATCGTCCTGCGGAATATCATCGACAAAGCGGCTGATGATGGCGCAGGCCAGGTCCGGATACGACAAAGGTCGCAGCGCAGCGAGTTCCGCGGCGTTCAGCCGCGGGTAGGCCTGCGGCACCACCAGCCCGCCGTCGGGGGCCAGACCGCCCAGCAGTACGTCGCAGAAGCGCGCGCCGGACATACGGCCGCGGGTGCTGACATAGCGTACCGAAGCGCCGGCTGCAGCTGTTTTCGGGGCCAGCGAACTCATTACATTACCCTCATTTCAGCACCCTCATTGCAGTGCTTCCATGCGGATGCGGGTGATTTTTCCGGACACCACCGGCAGCGCTTCGATGCTGCGGATCGCGGCATCGATTTTCTTTTCCCGCGTCAGGTGCGTGAGCAGGATGATGTCCACCTGTTCCTCACCGTCATGCGGCTTCTGCACCAGCGCTTCAATTGAAATCGCCTGGTCAGCCAGAATCCGCGTGATATCGGCCAGCACGCCTGCTTTGTCCGCAACCCGCAGCCGCAGGTAGTAAGAGGTCTCCACCTCGCCCATCGGCAGGATCGGCACGTTCGACAATTGATCATGCTGGAACGCCAGGTGCGGCACCCGGTGCTCCGGATCTGCGGTCAGCGCGCGCGCGACATCAACCAGGTCGGCCACCACGGCGGACGCAGTCGGTTCAGCACCCGCCCCCGCGCCGTAATACATGGTCTGGCCGACGGCGTCGCCCTTGACCAGGATGGCGTTCATCACGCCTTCGACATTGGCGATCAGCTGCCGGGTCGGGATCAGCGTCGGATGCACTCGCAGTTCGAAGCCGGCCGCCTTGCGTTTGGCAATGCCCAGCAGCTTGATGCGGTAGCCCAACTCTTCGGCGTAACGGATGTCCATCTGCGCCAGCTTCGAGATGCCTTCTACATAGGCCTTGTCGAACTGTACCGGGATACCAAAGCCGATCGCCGCCATGATCGCCAGCTTGTGCGCGGCATCCACGCCTTCGATGTCGAAGGTCGGATCCGCCTCGGCATACCCCTTGCTCTGGGCTTCCTTCAAAACATCGGCAAACGCCGCGCCCTTGGCGCGCATTTCCGAGAGGATGAAATTGCTGGTGCCGTTGATGATGCCGGCGATCCATTCGATGCGGTTGGCGGACAACCCTTCGCGCAGCGACTTGATGATTGGAATACCGCCGCCGACCGCGGCTTCGAAGGCCACCATCACGCCCTGCTTGCGTGCGGCCGAAAAAATCTCGTTGCCGTGCAGCGCCAGCAAGGCCTTGTTCGCGGTGACCACGTGTTTGCCGTTGGCGATGGCCTTAAGCATCAAGTCCTTGGCAATGGTGTAGCCGCCGATCAGCTCGACGACGACGTCGACCTGCGGATCATTCACCACCTCAAACGCATCCGCGGTCACCCGCGCTGCATCACCGGCGACGGCTTTGGCACGCACGACATCCTTGTCCGCAACCACGGCGATGCGGATGGTGCAGCCCGCCCGGCGCGAAATTTCCTCGCTGTTACGCTGGAGTACTCTGAACGTGCCGCCGCCGACGGTACCAGTGCCCAGCAGTCCCACATTGATCGGTTTCATTGTTTACGCCTTGCTTTCCTGTTTCCTGTTTCCTGTTGCCGGTTTCCTGCTACTTCACCAGTCCGTCCTTGCGGAACATTTCCTTGATGGTGCGTATCGCCTGACGCGTACGCGCTTCATTCTCAATCAACGCGAAGCGCACAAAGTCGTCGCCGTAATGGCCGAAGCCGGTGCCCGGAGCCACCGCCACCTTGCCTTCGGCGAGCAGTTTTTTCGAGAACTCCAGAGAGCCCATTTTCTTGTACGGCTCCGGTATCGGCGCCCAGATGTACATCGTCGCCTGCGGCTTGGGCACTTCCCAACCCATGGCATTCATGCCTGACCACAGCACATCGCGGCGACCCTGATAGATCTGTCGCACGTTTTCCACGCAGTCCTGCGGACCTTCAAGGGCGATGATCGACGCCACCTGAATCGGCGTGAAGGTGCCGTAGTCGTGGTAACTCTTCATCCGCGCCAGCGCATTGACCAGGTCGCGGTTGCCAACCATGAAGCCGACGCGCCAGCCGGCCATGTTGTAGCTCTTTGACATGGTGAAAAACTCGACTGCAACTTCCCGTGCGCCAGACACCTGCAGGATTGAAGGTGCCTTGTAGCCGTCGAACACAATGTCGGCATAAGCCAGGTCGTGCACCACGTAAATGTCGTGTTCCCGGGCAATGCCGATCAGGCGCTCGAAAAACGCCAGGTCCACGCACTGCGTCGTCGGGTTGCTCGGGAAATTGACGATCAGCATCTTCGGCTTCGGGTAGGTGTCCTTGATCGACTGCTGAAGGGCCTCGAAAAAATCGACGCCGGCGTGCATCGGCACATGGCGGATGTCCGCACCGGCGATCACCGGACCATAGATGTGGATCGGATAACTCGGATTGGGCACCAGCACGATGTCGCCTCGCTCCAGGGTCGCCAATGCAAGATGCGCGATACCTTCCTTGGAGCCAATGGTGACGATGGCTTCGGATTCCGGATCGAGTTCCACGCCATATCGGCTCTGGTACCAATTACAGATCGCCTTGCGCAGACGCGAAATGCCCTTGGATACTGAATAGCCGTGGGTATCGGTGCGCTGCACGGATTCAATCAATTTATCGACGATGTGCCGCGGCGTGGGCTGGTCGGGATTGCCCATGCTGAAATCAATGATGTCCTCCCCGCGCCGGCGAGCGGCGAGTTTAAGCTCGCCGGTGACATTGAATACGTACGGCGGCAGGCGTTTGATGCGCGGAAATTCTTCCATGTCTGAATCTCTGAGTGGTACTCTGCGAATCGCGTTAATCGAGGTCAATCAATCTTGAATCTGGGTAAAATCCACCGTCAGTTGCCATGCTGCAACGCCAAAAAACCCGGTGCTCCGGCTGTTTGCGACCGGAAAACACACGATTGTATCGAAGCCGATTATTCGAGGCAAATCAGAGAGTTATGAAACTGCATCTGGCAGACAGCAAAAACCGCTATGCAATCACCGGCTATGGTGCGGGATATCTCGCCGTGAACACTGTCCGCTACGAGCAGCCGCTGGTGATTACACCCGAGCAGGCCCCGGAACCGTGGCCGGTACTGCAATTTGACACGCTGGACGCGGCGGCATTGGCGGCTTTGCTGGAAAAACGCCCTGAAATCATCGTTCTGGGTACCGGCAGCACACAGCGTTTCGCTGCACCGGCAGTGCTGCGTCCGCTGATCGAAGCCGGAATCGGCCTCGAAACCATGAACACCCCGGCGGCCTGCCGCACCTACAACATCCTGATGGGCGAAGGCCGGCGCGTGGTCGCGGCTATGTTTCTGCCCTGAGTGGGTTCACCGGCTCCCCGGCGAGCACAGACTGCAGGGGCAGCGTGAAGTAAAACGTCGCGCCCAGGTCGGTTTCAGCCTCGGCCCAGACCTGCCCGCCGTGGCGTCGGATCACCCGCTGCACCAGCGCCAGCCCGATGCCGGTGCCCTGAAATTCCGATTCGCTGTGCAGCCGCTGGAAGGCACCGAACAGCTTGTTGACGTAAGCCATGTCAAAGCCCACGCCGTTGTCGCGCACGAAATAGGTGCGGCCGTCCGCGGCTTCGACGCAGCCGACTTCGATCACGGCGCCGGGTTTCAGGCTGGTGAATTTCCAGGCATTGCGCAGCAGGTTGTCCAACGCGATGCGCAACAGGCCTGTGTCCGCGGCCACCACCATGCCCGGCGCCACCTTGATACTGACTTCACGTTCAGGATCGGCCGCAGCCAACTCGTTAGTGATGTCCAGCGCCAATGCCGTCAGGTCACAGGCACGGATCTGCGGATCACGGCGGGTGACGCGGGCCAGCTCCAGCAAGTCGTCGATGAGTTTTGCCATACGCTGGCTGCCGGCGCGCACCCGGTCCAAATAACCGCGGCCGGTGGCATCCAGGTTTGATGCGTATTCATCGAGCAGGATCTGGCTGAACCCGTCGATGGTGCGCAGTGGCGCACGCAGGTCATGGGAAACCGAATACGAAAAGGATTCGAGTTCACGGTTAGCTGCCGCCAGCGCACGCGTGCGTTGCTCGACCCGCTGCTCCAGTTCTGCGTTCAGATGACGCACTTCGGCCTCGGCATGGCGGAAATCGGTCAGGTCATAACCCATCAGATGCACACCGGCAACGCTCCCGTCGTCGGCAACATGCGGAATCAGCGTCAGCCGGGCAACGCGAGCGCCGGCATGGGTGTCGAGCATGCGTTCGGTGATGACTTCCTCACCACGCAACGCCCGCTCCAGCAGCGGCGCCAACATTTCCCCGTACTGCGACACATCCTGCTCGACCCGCAATACGCCGCCCCGGACATCCAGCCTGTCCGGGCCGAACCAGCGGTCAAAAGCAATGTTCGAATACTGCAACTGCTGCTGATCATCGAAAAACGCGATGACCGCCGGCACATTGTCGGCAATCGCACGCAGGCGGCTTTCGTTGTCGCGCAGCAGACGCTCCATGCGCAGCTGATCGGTCATGTCACGGAGCAGCACAAGCCGGACTTTCTCTCCCGCAAGCAGTGTCGGATAGGAATAAATCTCCACGTCAACCACTTCGCCATTACTGCGCATGTTCTGTTTCTGCAGTCGCTCGACGATTCCGGTCGGCCGCTCCTCAATTCCGTCGAGGTAACGCTCGCGCCCGGCCGGGGTCTGGATGTCGAGCAGGTTCATCGACAGCATCTGCTCCCGGGTATAACCGTACATCGCCAGGCAGGCATCGTTGACGTCGATGAAATTCAGTTTGTCATCATGACGCAAATACATCGGCAATGGGGTCAGCGTGAAAATCTGCCGGTAGCGGGCTTCGCTTTCAAGAACCCGGGCTTCACTTTCAACCTCCCCGGAGATGTCGGCGATGACAGATATCAGGTATGGAATTTTTTCGCCTGCCCTGCTCTCATCAAATCTCGATACTGAAAGATTTACCCAAATGCTTTTGCCGTCCTTGCGTCGATAGCGTTTCCTGCGGGAATAACCGGTAATGGCCCCGGACATCAGCTGGTCGTTCATGTCGCGGGAGGCAGCCACATCTTCCGCGGGGGTCAGCTCAGTGCTGGTTTTTTGCAGCAGCTCATTCTCAGAATAACCGAGGATTTCACACAGCTTCCTGTTGACCCGCAGAAACCGCGGTTGCGTCGAGAATTCCCGGATCGCTATGCCCACCGAAGCCTGTTCGAACACCACCCGGAACCGCGTTTCACTCTCCTCCAGCGCCAATTGGCCGAGTCGGCGATCGGTGATGTCCATGGCCAGGATCAGCCGTGCCGGTTGGCCGCCATACTGAAACGGCTGCGCAGTGATTTCAACGGTGATGATCTGCCCGCTCTTGGTGACATGGCGGCGTTCAAAATGCGCCGGCAGCGACGGATCGCGCCCGAGCAGCTGATGCAATACCAGTCCGCGGTCTTCCTCGACCTGCAGGTCGAGGGCGCTCATCGCCTGAAACTCCTCGCGCGTGTAGCCGTACTTTTTGATGGCCGCGTCGTTGACGGCGAGGAGTCTCGGGATCTGTGCTTCCGCCACCCACATCGGCAACGGCGTGGCCGCGAAGATCCGGCGGTAGCGCTCTTCACTGGCCTCCAGCGCCTCAACCATTTTCATGCGCTCGGTGACATCCTGCGCAGTGGCCAGCACCCCGGTGAATTTTCCGGATTCGTCGGTCAGCGGCGTATTACTCCATTCGCAGATGATACGGGTGCCATCCTTGCGGATGTTTTCGTTGCTGCCTGAGACATGCATGTCTTTGGCGTGCAGGCGTGCGCGTCTTGCCAGCACCTGTGGACGCAGCGAATCCGGCACGATCAGCGAAACGGTATCCCGTCCGCGCAACTCATCAGCGGTATAACCGAAAATCCGTTCCGCGGCAGGATTGCAGTACACCACACGGAAATCCTGGTCCTGCAGCAGACAGGCCACCGGCATGTGCTCCAGCTGCAGCTCGAGCATATCCAGCAGATGCCGGCGTTCGCTCTCGAGGTGGGTGCTGGCCTGTTGCGCCTCGGCGCGATCCATGAACTGGCCGATCTCGCGGCTGATCATATCCAGAGTATCGAGCATCACCTGATCCGGAGCTTCGATTCGTTCGCTGAAAAATTCCAACGCATCCTCGGTGTCACGGATGCGGCGGATCGGCATGGCAACCGCGCCGCGCAATCCGGCTGTTTGCGCGAAATAACGCCGCCGTTCACTTTGCAGCGTGAAATCCGTGTACCAGATGATTTCGTTGCGCGACACGGCAAGGCTGACCGTCCCCGTCTTCATGTTGGCCATTCTGGGTGCCCGGGCGAACTCGACAAAGTCATCCGCCCGGATACCCGGGGCCAGCCAGTGTTCGTGACAAGTCAGCATCAATGTTTCGGGATCAATATGCCGGCGTGCACCCCAGCTCCATTCCATGGTGCGGCAAATGGTTTCAATCACTTGTTGTATCGCCTGCCCCTGGTCTTTTTCCCGGGTCAGGATGCGCGCAACGTCGTGCTGCATGCGTAATTGCTGTCCAAGCACAACCTCGGCAGTAATGTCATTACCCACTCCCCGGTACCCGGTGAGTGTCCCGTCGTCAGCGAAAACCGGTTCACCGCTGATGCTGCCGTAAGTCACGACACCCTGGGGGCTGGTGTAGCGCAGGGTCAGGCTGCGGAAAGATGCTGAGCGTGCAATCACCGCCTTGTGGGCTGTCCAATCAGACCCCAGGGGGGTGATAAACGTAATTTCCCAGCGTGATTTGCCCAGTATTTCCCCGGCAGCCCTGCCCGTCAGGCGGGAAAACCCCTCGGACATCTGGGTGAACCGGTATTCCGCGTCCGCTTCCCAATACCAATCGGAGCCCAGCGCATTCAAGGCCTTGAAGCGGGACTCGCTGTTGCGCAATGCACTTTGTGTCG
>JAYUYQ010000317.1:0-8687 GCA_043752435.1 Betaproteobacteria bacterium | reverse complement strand
GCAGCGGCATGAGCAAAATGAATCTCGAACAGTTGGCGGCCGACATGGGTTTCGACAAGCTGAATGACCTGCTGTCGGGACTCGGGCGCGGCGAAGTGGGACCCAAGGCATTGCGCGATGCAATGACTCAGGACGAAAAAACGCCTGCAGTCACCGCGGATACCGGCATCGTGGCGCGCAAACCAGCGCGTGCGGGTGGCGGTGTACTGGTGGTCGGCGTGGATAAATTGCTGACCACGCCGGCCAAGTGCTGCCGTCCGGCTCCGCCGGATCCCATTGTCGGTTTTGTCACCCGCGGTCGCGGTGTCAGTGTGCATCGCGCGAACTGCGCCAATCTGGCGCGGCTGGATCCTGAACGGCGGATTGCCGCGCAATGGGGTGCGCCGGGCACCACCACGTTTCCGGTCGAGATCGTGGTTGATGCGGTGGACCGTACCGGACTGCTGCGCGATATTTCCGAGGTTCTGTCGCGCGAGCGCATCAATGTTACGGCGACACGTTCGACATCAACCGATCTCAGCGCGCGCATGCGGTTTACCGTGGAAATACGCGACCTTGATCAGTTGCAGCGGATCCTGGGGCTGATCCGCGAGGTCCGCGGCGTGCTGGGCGCGGTGCGGCGTTGAGCGGCCGCCAGGATTAATTAGGAGAAACCCGGGTGGGGGGAACCCGAGGGGTAAACCCAGGGCGCAAGTTCCTGATTGTGTTTGATAGGGCACCCCGATTCGGCTAGAATCCTGCCCTTTCAGGCGCGTAGCTCAGCTGGTTAGAGCACCACCTTGACATGGTGGGGGTCGTTGGTTCGAGTCCAATCGCGCCTACCAATTTTTGAAATGCGTAATGTTGTTGGGTTGTTGCCGGCGGAAAAGAGGAAGCGAGCGTTATGACACCGCGAACTTGCAAGGCCCCTGAACTCTGGCGATAGCTGCGTCATTTCTTTGGTAGTTGAGATAGAAACAAGAAAAAGTGCGGCTGGCCCGCACTTTTTTTATTGTTATCCCCGGAATGCACAACATGGTTAACGTTAAATTACCCGATGGTTCGCTGAAATCCTTCGATCACCCGGTTACGGTGGCGGAGGTTGCCGCCGCCATTGGCGCCGGCCTGGCGAAAGCGGCTCTGGCCGGCCGTGTCGACGGCAGGCTGGTCGATACCTCGCATCGCATCGAAGTTGACGCCGAGCTGTCGGTTATCACCGACAAAACAGCCGACGGCCTCGAAATCCTCCGCCATTCGACGGCGCATCTGTTGGCGCACGCAGTCAAGGAATTGTTCCCCGACGCAGAGGTGACCATCGGTCCGGTCATTGATGACGGTTTTTTTTACGATTTCGCCTACAAACGGCCGTTTACGCCGGAAGATCTGGCGGCGATCGAAAAACGCATGTTGGAGATCGTTAAACGTGACATCAAGGTCGACCGTCAGGTGATGCCGCGCGACGAGGCGGTGCAGTTTTTCTCCAGCATGGGTGAGAAATACAAAGCCGAGATCATTGCGTCGATCCCGTCGAACGAACCGATTTCCCTGTACCGGCAGGACAACTTCATCGATCTGTGTCGCGGCCCGCATGTGCCGTCCACGGGAAAACTGAAAGTCTTCAAGCTGATGAAAGTCGCCGGCGCGTACTGGCGCGGTGACTCGAAAAACGAAATGCTGCAGCGGATCTACGGCACGGCATGGGCGAAGAAGGAAGATCAGGACGCCTATCTGCACCGGCTGGAGGAGGCGGAGAAACGCGATCATCGCAAACTCGGCCGTCAGCTCGATTTATTTCACATGCAGGACGAAGCGCCGGGCATGGTGTTCTGGCATGCCAATGGCTGGGTCATCTGGCAGGTTATCGAGCAATACATGCGCCAGTTGCTGACGGAAGCCAACTATCGCGAGGTGCGCACGCCGCAAGTCATGGACCGCGTGTTGTGGGAGCGTTCGGGACATTGGGAAAACTACCGTGAATACATGTTCACCACGGAATCGGAAAAACGCGATTACGCGGTGAAGCCGATGAATTGTCCTGGCCATGTGCAGATTTTCAATCAGGGCGTCAAAAGTTATCGTGACCTGCCGCTGCGCATCGCCGAATTCGGTTCCTGTCACCGCAACGAACCGTCGGGTGCGCTGCACGGTCTGATGCGGGTGCGCGGCTTCGTGCAGGACGACGCGCATATTTTCTGCACCGAAGAGCAGATTCAGGCTGAAGCCGGGGATTTTGTCGATCTCTTGCGCCGGGTTTATGCGGATTTCGGTTTTGAGCAAATTCTGGTCAAGCTGTCGACCCGGCCGCCGAAGCGGATCGGTGACGATGCAGTATGGGATCGCGCCGAGGCAGCGCTGAAAGCCACTTTGGACGCTAAAGGTCTGGATTGGGACCTGAATCCGGGCGAGGGCGCGTTTTACGGCCCCAAAATCGAGTTTTCGCTGAAAGATTCGCTGGGCCGGGTCTGGCAGTGCGGCACGCTGCAGCTGGATTTTGCGTTGCCGGAGCGTCTGGGTGCCGAATATGTGGCCGAAGACAACACCCGGCGCACGCCGGTGATGCTGCATCGGGCCATCCTGGGGTCGCTGGAGCGTTTTATTGGCATCCTGATTGAACACTACGCCGGGGCGATGCCGGCCTGGCTTGCGCCCGTACAGGCTGTCGTCATGAACATTTCAGAAGCCCAGGACGGCTACGTGGCGGGGGTCGCGGAAACCCTGAAAAAGGCTGGATTTCGGGCCGAAGCCGACTTGAGAAATGAGAAAATTTCCTATAAAATCCGCGAACATAGTCTGCAAAAGCTGCCTTTCCAGCTCGTAGTCGGAGACAAGGAAGTGGCGGCACAACTGGTGGCTGTGCGTTCCCGTAAAGGCGAGGATCTGGGGCAAATGACCCTGGACGCCTTTTTATCGCTGTTAAAAAGCGATATTGCAAGAAAAGGGCGCGCAGTCTGAGAGTCACGAAATTAAGGAGTTTGTCGCATAGCTCAGGAAAAAGAAGCCCGGATCAACGGTGAAATCACCTCTCCGGAAGTGCGGGTCATCGGGGCCGACGGTTCTCAGGTCGGCGTGATCAGCATCGCTGCAGCCAACAAGCTGGCAGAAGAGGCTGAACTGGATCTGGTAGAGATCGCGCCGACGGCAGTACCGCCGGTCTGTCGCGTGATGGATTACGGCAAGTTCAAGTATCGCGAAAGCAAAAAGCAGCATGAGGCGCGGCTCAAGCAGAAACAGATTGTCGTCAAGGAAGTGAAGTTTCGTCCCGGAACGGACGAAGGTGACTACAAGATCAAGCTGCGCAACTTGACCCGGTTTCTTGAAGAAGGCGACAAGGCGAAAATCACGCTCCGTTTCCGGGGGCGCGAAATGGCCCACCAGGAATTCGGTTTTCAGTTGCTGGAGCGGGTCAAGACGGATTTGCTGGAAGTTGCGGTAGTCGAGCAGTTTCCGAAAATGGAAGGCCGGCAGTTGGTGATGGTGCTGTCGCCGAAGAAAGTGCAGCCGAAGGCGGCTGCACCCAAGAGTTCACCCAAGGCTGAAGTCAAGGCTGCGGGAGTGAAACTGGCGGAAACGCCGGGCAAGGTGGCTGCAGCGACTGACGCGATAGCGCAAGACGCCGTGGTCGATGAAAAGAAGTAGTGATCGGGCTCACAAGTCCCGCGGCAACGCAGGCGCCCGACGCTAGGCTAAAACAGGAACAGGAGTTATTACCATGCCGAAAATGAAGAGCAAGAGCGGCGCGGCCAAGCGATTTAAAAAGCTGGGCAGCGGGTTGTTCAAGCGCAGCAGTTCACATCTGCGCCATATCCTTACCAAGAAGAGCACCAAGCGCAAGCGTCATCTGCGCGGCACGACCATGGTGCATGCTTCCGATCAGCGCTCGGTTCGCGCGATGCTGCCTTACTGATCGGGAGATGAGCCATGCCTAGAGTCAAACGTGGAGTAATCGCCCGCAAGGCGCACAAAAAAGTCCTGAAGGCCGCGAAGGGTTTCCGCGGCCGTCGCAACAACGTATTCCGCATTGCCAACGAAGCGGTGATGCGCGCCGGGCAGTACGCCTATCGTGACCGGCGCACCAAGAAGCGCGAGTTCCGCGCCCTGTGGATTGCCCGTATCAATGCCGCCGCCCGTGAACACGGCATGAACTACAGCGTGTTCATGAACGGCTTGAAAAAGGCAGCGATCGAGGTCGATCGCAAGGTGTTGTCAGACATCGCGATTGCCGACAAGCCCGCCTTCCAGCGGTTTGTCGAGCAGGCCAGGGCGAGCCTCGGCGCCTGATCAAGTGCACCCGGAAAAGGAGGCTCGACGAGAGCCTCCTTTTTTTTCACTGAATTCCGCTACCATTCGTCTATGCAGGAACTCGACAAGCTTGTGGCAGAAGCGGCGGCGCTGTTCGCCGGCATCAGCGATGCCGATGCGCTGGAGCAGGCCAAGGCGCGCTACCTCGGCAAAGCCGGCGCGCTGACCGAACTGCTCAAAGGACTGGGCAAATTATCCGCCGAAGAACGTCCCGCGGCTGGCGCACTGATCAACGTCGCCAAACAAAAACTTGAAGAAGCACTGCATGCCCAGCGCGAACTGATCGCTGGCCGCGCACTCGAAGCACGCCTGGCAGAAGAGTCGGTTGATATCACATTGCCGGGCCGCGGCAGAAACACCGGTGGCCTGCATCCGGTCAGCCGCACCATGGAACGCATTGAGCAGCTGTTCCGCTCCGTCGGGTTTGAAGTGGTCGATGGACCGGAGATCGAGACCGACTTCTATAATTTCACCGCATTGAACCAGCCGGAGAATCATCCGGCACGCTCGATGCACGACACGTTTTATCTGGCTGACGGCAAACACTTGCTGCGCACGCACACTTCGCCGATCCAGATCCGCTACATGGAGCAGCACCAGCCGCCGATCCGCATCATCGCGCCGGGTCGTGTCTATCGTGTTGATTCCGATGCCACGCATTCGCCGATGTTCCACCAGGTCGAAGGTTTGTGGATTGATGAGCAAATCAGTTTTGCCCATCTGAAAGGCGTGCTGATTGATTTCTTCCGGCGTTTTTTCGAGAACGACGATCTCAAGGTGCGTTTCCGGCCGTCGTTTTTCCCGTTCACCGAACCGTCCGCGGAAATCGACATGAGCTTCGGCGACGGCTGGCTGGAAGTCGGCGGCTGCGGCATGGTGCATCCCAACGTGCTGCGCAACGTCGGCATCGACAGCGAGCGTTATCAGGGATTCGCGTTCGGCCTCGGCCCCGACCGTCTGGCCATGCTGCGTTACGGCGTCAACGACCTGCGGCTGTTCTACGAGAACGACCTGCGTTTTCTGAAGCAGTTCGTCTGAGTGCAGAGCTGACGTCATGAAAATTTCCGAACACTGGCTGCGCGAACTGGTCGATCCGGCGCTGACGACCGCTGAACTGGCCGATCTGCTGACTTTCGGCGGCATCGAAATCGAAGCGATTGAACCGGCGGCACCGCTGTTTGACCGGGTAGTCGTGGTCGAGGTGCTTAGCGTCGAAAAACATCCGCAGGCCGACCGGCTTAATGTGTGCCAGGTCAACGCCGGCGCCGCGCCGCTGACCATCGTCTGCGGCGCGGCAAATGTGCGCGCGGGGATGCGGGTGCCTGCTGCGCTGGTCGGCGCAACACTCCCGGGCATCGAAATCAAGCTGGCCAAGGTGCGTGGCGTCGAGTCACAGGGCATGTTGTGCTCGGCCAAAGAACTCGGCCTGAGCGACGAAGCCTCCGGTTTGCTGGAGCTGCCTCCGAACGCGACCATCGGCCAGGCGGTGCGCGACCTGCTGGATCTCGACGACCAGGTGCTGACCACCAAACCGACACCCAACCGCGGTGACTGCATCAGCGTGCTTGGCATGGCGCGTGAAGTGGTCGCGCTCAGTGGCAGCAAACTCAAATGGCAGTCGCCGGCAGCGGTGGCCTCGACCATTACTGATGTGATGGCCATTCAACTGGACGCACCCGCCGATTGCCCGCATTACAGCGCGCGCATCATCCGTGGCGTCAACGCTGCGGCAGCGACGCCGCAATGGATGGCGCGGCGCTTGCAGAGGAGCGGCATCCGCTCAATCAGCGCAGTGGTCGATGTCACCAATTACGTGCTGCTGGAAATGGGGCAGCCGCTACATGCGTTTGATGCGGCGAAATTATCCGGTGGGATTCAGGTGCGCCGTGCCCGCGCCGGTGAAACGCTGGCCTTGCTCAACGGCACGACGCTGTCGCTGACACCTGCGCATCTGGTGATTGCCGACGAAAAACAGCCGCTGGCCCTGGCCGGCATCATGGGCGGCGAAGCCAGTGGTGTTACTGCAGGCACCCGCGACGTGGTGCTGGAAAGCGCATTTTTTACACCGGATGTGATTGCCGGCAAGACGCGCGCACTCGGTTTCGGCTCTGATTCCGCTTACCGTTTTGAACGCGGCGTGGATTTTGCCGGCGCACGCGCGGCACAGGAACGCGCAACCCGGCTGATTCTGCAGATTTGTGGCGGGCAGGCCGGGCCGGTGGCGGAAGTGCAGGGGAAACTGCCGGCGCGTAACCCGGTGCAGTTGCGATTGCAACGGGCCACGCGTGTATTGGGGTTTGCCATTGATGCCACGCTTGCGGTTTCAATTCTGGAGCGTCTGGGATGTCAGCCAAGACTGGCCGGTGACGTGATTAGCGTGGTGCCGCCGAGTTACCGCTTCGACATTGCGATTGAAGAAGACCTGATCGAGGAACTGGCGCGCATCCATGGTTACAACAGGATTCCCGTCGCGTTGCCGGCTGCGCACACAGTCTTGCTCCCGGTCGCAGAAAGCCGTCGCGGTCCGGCAGCCGTGCGGCGCCAATTGGTCGACCGCGATTTCCAGGAAGCCGTGACTTACAGTTTTGTTGATCGGAGCTGGGAAGACGATTTCTGCGCCAACCCGGAGCCGATTGCGCTGGCCAATCCGATTGCCAGTCAGATGAGCGTGATGCGTTCCAGTCTGATCGGGGGGCTGGTTAATACAGTGGTGTTCAATGCGAGTCGCAAACAGTCGCGGGTGCGGCTGTTCGAAGTCGGCCGCTGTTTCCTGAACCAGCCCGGTTATCCGCAACCCTGGCGGGTGGGCGCGATTGCATTTGGCGAGGCCGAGCCGCAACAGTGGGGACATGCGGTACGCGCCGTCGATTTTTTCGACATCAAGGCTGATCTCGAAGCGCTGCTGGCGCCGGCAACGGCAGAATTTTCTCCAACGCCTCATCCGGCATTGCATCCCGGCAAGTCAGCCACGATATTGGTGAATGGCCAGGCCGTGGGCTGGATCGGGGAATTGCATCCGCGCTGGCAGCGGAAGTATGATTTGCCTTCCGCGCCGGTATTGTTTGAAGTGGAGCTGAGCGCGGTGGAGCAGCGGGGATTGCCGGTTTATCAGGAAATCCCGAAGTTTCCGGCCGTGCGCCGGGATCTGGCCGCGGAATTTGATGAAAATATCCGCTACGGGGACATCAGCAGCGAACTGAAACGCTTCGGACCGGCTATTTTGAGGGACGTCACGGTGTTCGATTTATACCGTGGCGAGGGGGTCCAAAAAGGGAAAAAAAGTCTTGCATTCAGTGTGTTATTGCAGGATACTCATAAAACCTTGACGGATGCAGAAGCCGAAAAAGCCATGACCGAATTGCGCCGGATTCTGCAAGAAAAGTTTAACGCGAAGCTTCGTTGAGAGGGGACAACAATGACGTTAACAAAAGCTGAACTCGCCGATCTCCTGTTTGAGAAGGTGGGTTTCAACAAACGCGAAGCCAAGGACATGGTTGAGTCCTTCTTCGACGAAGTTCGCCACGCACTGGAAAATGGCAGGGGTGTCAAACTTTCCGGCTTTGGCAATTTCCAGTTGCGCGACAAACCGCAACGTCCGGGCCGCAACCCGAAAACCGGTGAGGAAATCCCGATTTCCGCACGTCGCGTGGTCACGTTCCATGCATCACAAAAATTAAAATCGATGGTGGAACAGCATTTCCATGGAAGCCAGCGGAAGCCTTAAAGTCCAGCTTCCGCCGATCCCGGCAAAACGTTATTTCACGATCGGTGAAGTGAGTGAGCTGTGCGGCGTCAAGCCGCACGTCCTGCGTTATTGGGAACAGGAATTCACCCAGTTGCGTCCGGTCAAACGCCGCGGCAACCGGCGTTATTACCAGCATCACGAAGTTCTGCTGATCCGCCGCATCCGAGAACTGCTGTACGATCAAGGATTCACCATCAGCGGCGCGCGCAACCGACTGGATGAAATCGCCAACGAACCTGCGCGTACTGCGCGGGTCAATGCGGCGGCGACTGCAGCAAAACCTGCACTCGCTCAACTGCGGCAGGATCTCAAAAAAGTCATTGACCAGTTGCGCACCTGATTTTGCGCAGCGCATTACCCTGTATCTGCTGTTGTATAATCCCGCCTTCGGGGCGTAGCGCAGCCTGGTAGCGTACCTGCATGGGGTGCAGGTGGTCGGAGGTTCAAATCCTCTCGCCCCGACCAGATGAAATCAAGGTACGACGCATAAAAAAAGCCGACGCGAGTCGGCTTTTTCTTTTGGGGCTAACCGCTACCGTGTCGTGTCGACTAACTCCGTGGCCTGGACAGTCTCTTCTTGACGGCGGCCATGGCCTGAACTGTTCGTCACGGCTGCGCGGCTCGCAGCGGCGTGGCGCTTGCGGTCGTATTTGGCAGCCATGTA
>JAYUYQ010000316.1:0-8687 GCA_043752435.1 Betaproteobacteria bacterium | reverse complement strand
GCATGAAACCCACCGAAGAAGACATCCAGCAGCGCGTCGTCGCCTGCCGCGCCGACAAGACCTTCGACCCGCTGGCAGTCGCGGCATCGCTGCGCGGTTACAAGGATCAGGCCGTCACCAACGAGCAGATGGCCACCGTCAAAGTACCGACGCTGGGCATCGTCGGCACGCTCGACCACACGCTGAAAGCCATGCAGGCATTAAAAGCCATACGTCCCGGCATGAAACTGGTGCTGCTCGAAGGTGTGTCACACACCGGAAAAACCGGCATTCAGGGCGACCCGCGACTGGTCAGCGAAATCCGCGTTTTCATCGCCGAACAGCCGCGCGCGGCGACCCCGGCTTACTGATCACCACTTACCATTTACCAGTTACCAATTACTCGGGTTTAATCCCCGCCGCCTTGACCACGGCGGCCATCTGCTGCGTGCCGAGCTTCATGGTCTCGGTCACCTGCTCCGGCGTGGTGTGCGCCGGGAACATGCCCATGCTGCCGAAGCGATCCTGAATCTCCGGCATTTTCATGAACTCGCCAATGCGGCCGTTGATGTGATTGATCACCGCACGGGGCACCTGCCGCGGTGCCACCACCGCCCACCACTGACCGGGAAACGCGGCATCAACCCCGGCTTCCGCCATGGTCGGCACCTCGGGCAATACCGGCGAGCGTTGCGGCGTAGTGACCGCCAGTGCGCGCAACCGCCCCGCCTTCACCTGCGGCACCGAAGGCACCATGTCAGCGAAGGACAGCGCGATCTGGCCGGCGACCAGATCGACAATCGCCACACCGCCGCCTTTATACGGCACATGCACGATGTTGACGCCGGTGGCCGATTTGAACACTTCGCCGACGATGTGCGATGTGGTGCCGACGCCGCCCGAACCGAAATTAAACTCTCCGGGCCGCGCTTTTGCGAGATCAATGAATTCCTTCACGCTGCGCGCGGGAAGCGACGGATGCACCACCATCATCGGCGCCGCGGTCGCGATAATGGACACTGGCGCAAAGTCTTTATACGGATCGAAACCAAGTCGCTTGTAGAGAAAGACGTTGGTCACCATTGCACCGCCGCTGGTCAGCAACAACGTATAGCCGTCGGCGGGCGCACGCGCGGCGATCTCGTGACCGATATTGCCGGCGGCGCCGGGACGGTTGTCAACGATGACCTGTTTGCCCAGCGTGTCGCTGAGTTTCTGCGCGACGATCCGTGCCACCACGTCGCTGGTGCCGCCCGGCGGATAAGGAGCAATCATTCGCACCGGCTTGTTGGGATAAGCATGGGCTTGGGCCTGCGCCAGCATCGGCCACGCGCAAGCGAACAGCCATCCCATACACAACGATAATCTGCGCAGCAGTTTCACGGTCACTCCCTCCGGAAATGGTTGTATCTGCATTCTAGCCCAGCGCGTCGGCTACAATCAGCGCCATCCCGCATCAGCGCCGAGCGAACCATGAAAATTACCGCCGTCACCACTTTTGTTGTGCGCATGCCATTGGTCATCGCCGGTGACGCCCCCCCCTGATCGGCGGCCAGGTCCGCACCGCAATGGCAACACTGCTGGTACGCGTCGACACCTCGACGAGGCGCAGATGATCCAGACCGCACGCGACGCCGCGACGCAACTCAAGGAACTGTTCGAGGCCGATGCCATCGGGCCGCAGGTCGGGTTTCCGCAGGCGGGAAAATAAAAAAACGGCGGGAAGACATCCCGCCGTTTTTCCGTCATCAGCTGCGCAGTCGTCAGCGCGTGTTCGCCGCGAAGCAGTAGAACATCCCCGCGCCACCGGATGCTTTCAGGTTGTCCTGGCTGCAGCCGCGCGACGGATGTGAGGCATTCCATGAGCGCGCCGGTTCGTCATCCCGCTGGCCCCAGCGGTCATGGTGGCCGACGATCGCAGAACCATCTCCACTTTTGCTCCAGTTGCCGCAGGTGGTGTCCTTGTCACCGGTGGCGACGGTGCCATCCGGTTTGGAACCGGTGAGGATGTCATGCATGTTGTTTGGCGCTTCAGCACGGCCGTTGACCTTGGTGCCCTTCTCGGTCAGCGCGGTCATGCGGTTGATGCCGTTCAGCGTATGCAATTCATCGACATTGCGCGCCACCAGTCGCCCTTCAAACGTGTGCCACGGCCCCTTGCCGATGCGGTCACGGGCGTTGACTGCTTTCCCGCCGTCGGCGGCTGTCGTGCTCAGATAGGCGTGCCACTGTTTTTTGCCGGCGCCCGCCGCCGCCAGTTGCTGGCAATGCCGGTCGGCGCCGGCGAGTCCGCCGAGATCAGCGCCTTTGCCGAGGCCGGCGCTGGTCACGAAAAACGACATATCGGGACTGGGTTGGGCAGCCTGCGCACCCGCGCCCAGCACCAGTAATACCAACGATACGGCCACGCCTGCCTTGGTCTTGTTCATTGCTTGCCTCCGGTAAATGGTTTTACTGCACGCTGAGAACAGTGAAGCGCCCCCTCGTATTCCAGGCTTGTTATTCGATCAGCAGATTCGGCCGACCGAGCTGGAGCAGCACCCCAAGCTCGTCGGCGAAAGTCCAACTGCTGGTGATATTACCTGCATCATCAAAATCAAGTATCGCCATGGCATTGACGCCCATGCGCGCACCGGTCGCTGCGATACCGCAGAACGGACCGCTGTGCGTACCGTTGACGTTGAAACGCACCCACACCTGATTGCCCTCAGCCATCAGCACATCCAAACCATAACGTCGCTCGGCAAAAGCCGCGTTCAGATTCAGCTCACCGTGGCCATGCGCCTTGCTGTAGCCGCGCGTGTGTTCGAAACCGTAGCGCAGGTTTTTGTGGCCGGCGGCCAGCCCTTCCTTGGTCTGCGTCGATAGACGTGTGCGCGCCGCGGTGAGTTTATTGCGGGCCAGCGCGGTCAGGGCCGGTTGCGTTTCAAGTTTTTTGATGAAGGTCGCGGCATCGTCAGTCTGCGGCAGCGGCGGCGCAATCAGTTTGCCGTCGGGCCGCGGCGGCAGTTTCGCACCCAGCTGCCGCAGCAGTTCCGCTTCATCCATCATGTACCAGCCCTCGATCATCTGGCCGTTGACGATGCGCAGCAGCGCGACTTCAAAGACGTCTATTCGCTTACCTGTCGGCGGGATACCGAAAAAATTGCCGGTGTGAGTGCCGGTGACACGAAACAGCAAGCCGACACGGTCACCGTCGGCAATCACCTGCTCCATCACATCGACCCGGTCGGGCAACGCAGCACGCAGATACAGCGCCGGATGCGGCCAGCCCTGATCACGGGCGTTGTTCGCCAGATGCAGATTGCCGCCACGCACCCGGTCGTAATTGGGCGCGAGCACTTCCTTCTCGACCTGCGGCATTTCCGGTGTGCCTTGGTTCTGCTTGAAGCGCAGGGCGACGGCGACGTTGCGGGCGAGTTCACCGCTACGGTTGGGGTTGGCGTGGTTCATTGACAGTTACTCCAGCTCACTTCCAAGTGAGCCAAGTATGGGCAGCACTCAAAGATTCAATAAAAGCCTCAATAGGCCGCCCTATCGCGCATGTTGTTAGATCACCCGTCTCTTCAACAGACACCAATTCATGCCAATCGTGATCATCTTCGTTCTTGCGAAACTCGGGCTTATCGAACAAGAAAACCGTTGGCAATCCAACCAATTCCGGCTTAAAAATCGGCTGCCCTTCAAATAGCATGGCCCCGCGAAGCGCCTCGTTTATTCGTCCCCAAAGCTCAGAAACACTCACACCTCGAGGATTCGAAAAAATCACAGTTTCGTGACATTTGTAGTTACTAGCGTCTCGGTACATGTAATTAACAGCAACGTTTTGAGCCCGAGAGCACCCAGAACTAGTATTCGATGATGAGACGTCAGAAATTTTATGTGAAAGACCATTATTCATATTTTTCTCATTGGCAGTTACTCACGCATGTCACCGAAGCACTGGAATTCCGATATCAGCGAGGTACGTGAATGTCGAATTGTAATAATTGGATAAGCGCGTCGCGTCGCCATCATCCCCAGTCGGCACAAAAATGACCATTCCCTGACGGGCGCGCGTCAGCAAAACACGATATGCATTTCGCAAATATTGTTGACGATCTTCTTTTTTAACAGATGTCCACTTTGTTCCAACAAATGAATGGTGAAGCCATCCATTTTTATCATAACGAAGATCAGCATCCCATGTCATACAGACCCAGTCCAACTCCAAGCCCTGCACTTGGAATTCAGTAGCAGCATCCTCCATGTAATAACTTGATCGCGTGTCACTGGCATTATTCAAAAACCAATGAATTGGATCAATATCTACTCGAACGTCAATCGCATGCGGCTTTAAACGTAGCGCCCCTGAAGATGCAACCAATCCAAAACGCTCAGAACCACGCGCATGCTCACGAACCCATTTTTTAGCAACATCTAAATCACGTGTAAGCGCGATTGGATAGCGAGACAACATTTTCGCCAAAATTTCGCGCGCCCTATCACCCTCGCAATCCAAAACAGCTTTCACAAAAGTCGATACATTTTCCGCACGAAAGGATCGCATAGACACAGCGAGGTGAAGTCCATCCTCCTTGAACACATTGACACGTCCCGCAAGGGACTCCAAAGCATGGCCCGCGGCGTATTCGCTTTCAGTTATATCTGGTGAAACAAAAACATCCCAAGCTTGAAAATTGGACTTTATCGCCTCAAACCACGCAGAAATTCCTGCTTCTCCACGGTTGATTTCCTGTCCACCCCCAACAAGGCAAATAACCACCGCCCAATCATCATGTCTATCTAAGTATGAAATGAGAAATTCCGGCTCCGACTGATCAAAGGTCGCTCGACCCTTTTTTCTACGCATAAAACTCGAGGTCATTTCTCGGTTCCACGCGCGTTGCGCTTCATCAAAAATAACTACATGATCCGTAGGCGGTCCATCACTCCGCAATCCGTCATCGCGAAAATGATGAACATTCTGAATAAAAGCCTTAACTTTTTGCGAAACCTCTCCCTTACGAGTTTTATCTGAACGACTGCGAAGCCTGATTACCTCATCTCGCGTCAGCGCCTCCCTTAGGACCGCAACAAGTGGAGCATTTCCAGACAAAAAAACTGCGTGGGAAGGTTGATCTGGATTTCGTTTTTTTGTGGCGACATTTAGGCCAACAAGGGTTTTCCCAGCTCCCGGAACCCCGGTTACAAAGATGATTGCCTTGCGCCCCTTCTGCCGCGCATATTCAACGAGATCATCAACTCTTTGTGATGTTATTTTTAAATTTCTAGCGCCCGCATCGTGCCGCGCAATGGCCTCCACGGAATGCTGAGAATAGAGCGCCTGGGCGGCCTCAATAATCGTAGGTGTTGGAAGATACGGGGCAACAATCCATGCATGAGGATCAAGCACAACACCCGAAAAAGCTTTGAGAGCCGCACGAACAATCGGACCGAGTCCCGTCGAATTACTTCGAACGGGAGGGAAAACATTGTCCCGATACGGCACACCCAACTCAGAATCCGAATGAGCGTAATTTGTGGCGACCAGTATCGGAATAATCGGCGAATGATGACTCCCCTTATGAAAATTTTTCAAATCTAGTGCGTAGTCCCACACTTGATTTAAATCATCTCGCTTTATTTGTTTCTCGCCAACCTTAAATTCAACGACAAATATTAGTGGTCCAATTAATAGAACAACATCAATACGGCTTCCGATGCGAGGAACAATAAACTCGAGAAGAACCCAACCACTTAGACCTTGAAGTGCAACCTGTAAGACATCAATTTGCTCCACCCATGCATCACGCTGTGCCGTTTCAACTGAAAACGCACTATTTGCCGTAAGCGCACCAAGAATGCTTTCATGCTCCGCGGTAATAAATGCAGAGATATCAGCAGAGTAGTAGGCATTTAATGACATTGTGTCCGTTATAGGTTTAGCGGCTTCAAGAACTAAGTCCAAAAAATAAAAACATGATGCTCTATAAAAACGCAGCGCGCTGACTGGTATTTTCTAACCTACTTTGTTACCCGCTGCCACTGCGCCAGCCCCGCCCCCACCACCATCACCCCCGCCAGCACCCAGAACACCCCCGTCACCCCCACCACCGTTCCCAACGCGCCGAAGGCCATCGGACCGCTCATGCGCACGGTGTTGTTGACGGTGAGGCGCAGGCCCAGCGTCTGACCGGAACGGCCCTCAGCCGAATTCGCGAACATCATGATCACCGTCAGCGGAATGCCGATGCCCATGCCGAGGCCGAACAGAAAAGAGATGGCGCCGAGCACCCAGGCGTTGGTCGAGAACGGCGCCAGCGCAAAACCGGCCGCGCCGATCAGAAACACCCACAACAGCAGTTTTTCGCCGGGATATTTTTCTGCCAGACGCGCGAGGAAATTGCGCACGATGAAGGCGGCGATCGCCAGAGTTGCCAGCACGGCGCCGATGGCCGAGGCCGACAGGCCGATGGCATGGCCGTGAATGGGCACATAAAACTGGAACAGGTCGTACCCGAGCTGCACCAGTCCGCCGGTGACCAGCATCAGCACCACGCTGCGGTCGAGCCAGGTGCGCGGCGTGGCGGTGCCCTTGATGCGGCCCCGCGCGGGAGGCAGGCTGCGGCCCAGCGTCAGCAGCAGCACGATCACCACCAGCGACAGCGCTGCGGTAACCAGACAGGCCCAGCCGTAACCGAAGTGGTCGATCGACAGCCCGGCAATCAACGGACCGAAGAAACTGGTCGCCGCGCCGATCATGCTGAAGTTGGCGAAATTGCGCGCGCGGTCCTCGGGCTTGCTCAGGTTGCCGATCAGGTTCTGCAGCGTGACGTGGAAAAACGACAGCGCGAGGCCGTTCAGCGCGGCGGCGGCATAAAACACCGGCAGCGTCGGAAAAAAATACATCAGCAGCAGCGACGCCGCGGCGCAACTCGCCGCAAACAGCAGCAGTTTGCGCGCGGCCTTGCGGTCGGCAAGCCCACCGACCACCCACGACAGCAGCACCGGAAACAGGAACAGCAGGCCGCCGATCACGCCCACCGCCGTCGCCGACGCGCCGAGGTGCAGCGCGTACAGTGTCATCAACACCCGCATCGCGTTGTTGCCGGTGAAGTTGAAAAACGTCAGCGCCAGCGTCAGGTAGATGGTGGGCGCGTTGTTGCGGGGTTCAGCGGCCATGGAGAAATGGAAAATGCGCAGGATGTGGACTGGTCTGTTACGGTGATGACACAGCCATTTTAGCCCTGCGCCACCGTTGAGACTGGTAGTCGTGCGCTCAGTTCATCCCCGGCGCAAAAAAACCATGTCCTGCTGCAATGGCAGAACATGTGGACTCGGGCCGCGTCTTATTTCTTGGCCGTTGGCCGCGCGGCGCTGGCGAAGGTGAAATTGTCGTAGCTCATCTCGGCAACACGAAACCACAGGAACTGGTCGCTGCGGAATTTGAGCCACTGGGCGTAGATGCGTTTGAAATGCGGGCTTTTTGCAGCGGCCTCGTCGAAAATTTCGAATGCCGCTTTTTGCGCAGCCTCCATGATCGGCTTCGGGAACTGGCGCAGTTGCGCGCCGCCGCCGACGAGGCGCTTCAGTGCCTCGGGATTTTTGGCGTCGTAACTCGCCAGCATGTGTACATTCGCCTCGGCACAGGCCGATTCAAAAATGGATTTGTACTGCTTCGGCAGTGCCGTCCATTCCTTGAGGTTGACGATGGTCGACAGTTGCGGCCCGCCTTCCCACCAGCCGGGGTAGTAGTAATACTTCGCGACCTTGTTGAGACCGAGCTTCTCATCATCGTACGGCCCCACCCATTCCGCGGCGTCAATGGTGCCGCGTTCGAGCGCCTGATAAATCTCGCCGCCGGCAATCTGCTGGCCGACTACGCCGAGTTTGGCCAGCACCTGACCGGCGAGCCCGGCGACGCGCATTTTCAGGCCTTTCAAGTCGGCCAGCGTTTTGATTTCCTTGCGGTACCAGCCGCCCATCTGCACGCCGGTGTTGCCGGTGGGGAACTGCACGCAGCCGTAATCCTTGAACAGCGCAGCCATGGCTTCGAGGCCGCCGCCGTAATACATCCACGCATTCTGCTGGCGCGCATTCAGGCCGAAGGGCATCGCGGTGGCAAAGGCAAACGCAGGATCCTTGCCGATGTAGTAATAAGGCGCGGTGTGGCCGCATTGCACGGTGCCGTTCTGCACCGCATCGAGCACCTGCAGGCCGGGCACGATTTCACCGGCGGCAAAGACGCGGATCTGGAATTTTCCGTCACTGCCTTCAGCGACTCGTTTCGACAGGATTTCCGCGGCGCCAAACAGAGTGTCCAGGCTTTTCGGGAAACTCGAGGCCAGCCGCCACTGGATCACCGGTTGTGCGTGCACGATGGCCGGTGCTGCCAGCGCGCCCGTGGCCAGCCCGATGCCGGCTTTTTTGAGGAATGAACGACGTTGCATGCAGCCCCCCGGAAACACTATAACTAATTGATTTTAAACGATATTTTATGATCCCGCGAGGGTCATACCCTCAACCAGGATCGAACCGCACTGGCGCGAACTGCGCCGCGATATGTCGGTGCCGATGGCGACAATATTTTTGTACATGTCCTTCAGGTTACCGGCGATGGTGATTTCCTCAACCGGGTAGGCGATCACGCCGTTCTCGACCCAGAAGCCTGCAGCCCCGCGCGAATAATCACCCGTCACGCCGTTGACGCCCTGCCCCATCATTTC